>CAZRXE010001381.1:0-4478 GCA_964603695.1 uncultured Heliomicrobium sp. | reverse complement strand
GCAGCTCAACGGCTTGTTCTTTGGTCGTTGGGCTTGCGTATTCAAATTTGTTCATGACGCTTTGCCTCCTTTTTGCGCCAAAGCCGCCAAAACGCGGTCGGCGGTCAGCGGAATGGACGGGACGCGCACGCCGATGGCGTTGGCCACGGCATTGGAAATGGCGGCACCGGGCGATACGGTCGGCGGTTCGCCGATGCCGATCACGCCGCGTTCGTCATAACCTTTGCCGGTCATCATGTGGACTTTGAAATTGCCTATGTCGCGCAGACCGGCCAGTTTATAAAATTCCATGTTCGGGTTCAGCATCTTGCCGGTTTGATCGTCCATCACGCGCTCTTCGTAAAGCGCGTAAGTCACGCCCATAATCATTGCGCCGAAAACCTGACTTTCCGTGGTCTTCATGTCAATGATTAAGCCGCAATCCTGCACCGCGACGAAGTTGTTCATTTTGACGACGCCGGTTTCGATGTCCACCGAAACGTCCGCCATTTGCACGCCGCCGACGCCGCCCGTGGTCAGGGTTTCCTTGCCGGGATTTTTGCCGCGCGTGGTCAGCGGTTGCGTGCCGAGTTTGGCGCAAGCCTGTTGCCAGGTCATGGCGTTCGTCGGTTTGCCGATTTCCTGAATCTTGCCGCCGACGGCTTCCAGCTTGTCCGGCGTGGTGTTCATCACCGGCGCGACTTTTTCAAGCAGGACGTTGAGCGCATCCACTGAAGCACGTCGCGTCGAAGCACTAATGCCGCCGACCGTCGTCGAACCGCCCGAACCGCCCGACACCGGATAGCGGTTGTCGCCGATATGAATTTTGACCATATTCAGCGGAATGGCGAAGGTGTCCGCTGCGACAATGGCCAGCACGGTGCGCGTGCCTACGCCAAGGTCTTGCGTGCCCATCTTCACTTCCACCGAACCGTCCGGATGCACCGTCAAATCGCAATCGCTGGCGTGGCCGCCGCCGCCCCAGGTGTGCAGCGACAAGCCCAGGCCGCGTTTGACGGTTTTGGTGCTACCGGGAGCGCCTTCGCCGCGCGGACGCCAGAGCTTTTTCCATTCGATCATCTCGGCGGCTTTCATCAATTCATCGCGATAAACGTTTTGACGCGCGCCCGCCAGACCGATGTTTTTCAGGAAGAATTCCAGCGGGTCCATGTTCAACTTGGCCGCCATATCCTCGAAGGCCGCCATCGTAATCAGGCAGGCTTGCGGATGATTCGGCGCGCGCCAGGCGCGTTGCGGGCCGGTGTTGGTGGGAATGACGGAAAAGGTCTCTTTCCGATCCGCGATCTTAATCACGTAAGGAAGCTGATTGGCGAAGCTGAAATTGCCCACACCGCCGGAACCCCAGGCTGTTGATTCCCAGGCAACCAACGTTCCGTCTTTCTTTGCGCCGAGTTTGACTTTGGCAAACGCTGACGGGCGCGAACCGGCAACCATTAATTCGGAGTCGCGTTCCAGCATCAGTTTGATGGGTTTGCCGCCGACTTGTTTGGACAAGCGTGCCGCTTCAAATCCCCAGCGATCCACTGGGAACTTGCTGCCGAATCCGCCGCCGACGTGATCCATCTTGATGCGGACGTTGCCAGCGGGCAGTTGCAATGTGCGCGCAAATTCGCCGCCGTTGGCGGAAACAGATTGCGTGGATTGATGCACCAGCAAATGTGAATCGTCTTCCCATTCGGCAATCAGGCCGTGCGATTCCAAACAGCAGTGGGTGATGACTTCGTTGCCGTAAGTGCCTTCCAGCACGACTTCGGCTTCCTGAAAAGCTTTGGCCGGATCGCCCGCGATGTTTTCACTGGGCTTGCGGCGGTTGGCTTCAGGAATCGTGTCCCAATTCTGTTCGTTGACGAAATGCGGCAGCTTTTCGTAGGTGACTTTGATGGCACGCATGGCGTCTTCGGCCAGACCTTCGGTTTTGGCAGCCACCACGGCGATTTCATCGCCCGCCCATTGGATTTCAGTGCCAGGGCCTTGAATGATTTTGATGTTGTCCTTGCCGACCAGTTTTTCCGCGCCGCTGGTGTCAATGCTGACGATCTTGGCGTGGGCGTGCGGCGAGCGCAGGACTTTGCCGAAGAGCATTCCGGGACGGTTGATGTCGAAGGTGTATTTGGCACGACCGGAGACTTTGTCCGGGCCGTCCAGACGCGAAATGCGTTTGCCGATGTGAGTGCGTTTTCCTTCTTCGGGCCATTTGTACTCAGCCATTGCGTTGCCCTCCTCGCGTCAATTTCGACGGACGCTTTTTCAATTCCGCCGCAGCTTGTACGACGGCGGCTTTGATGCCGTGATAGGTTCCGCAGCGGCAAAGATTGCCGCCCAGGTTTTGCTGAATCTGTTCGTCGGTCGGCGAAGGGTATTTGTCCAACATCGCCTTGCAAGCCATCACGAAACCGGGCGTGCAGAAACCGCATTGCTGCGCGTCGTTGTCCCAAAACGCTTGTTGGACAGGATGCAGCTTGTCGCCATCGGCCAGACTTTCGACGGTTTCGATCTTACGGCCTTGCGCTTCGAGGGCCAGCACGGTGCAGGAATACACCGGCTTGCCGTCCATAATCACCGTGCAAGCGCCGCAAGTGGCGCGGTCGCAAACGCGCTTGGCACCGGTGATGTCCAGGTCATTGCGCAGCGTATCGAGCAACGTCGTGCGCGGCTCGACACTGGCCTTTTTGGGCGCGCCGTTGATCGTTAGCGTAATGTTGACGTTATCCGGGCCAAGCACCGGCACGTCCGCGCCGGCGGCCTTGACGACTTTTTCGCCACTGGCGACAAGCGGAATCGTCAACGCCACGCCTGAACCTTTCAGGAAGCTGCGCCGCGAGACTGCGGATTCAGGTTGTCCGTCAGACTTGGCATCTTGGTTGGGCCGTTCATCAGAACTGCTCATTCGTTACCTCCGTTGGTCATAGGGAATGGAAGTCAGGTTGCGAGAAATAAAACATCGCTTTCGGTGGCGCAGACGCCGCCGAGAACGCTCAAGTTACAAATTGCTTTTAGAAACGATTTTGGAAAGTGCGGACGCGGAGTATAGACCCACAGGCTTTGAGGTGACAAGAAAAGGCTTGCTGGTGAGAACGGCCGGCTCCCACTCTTCTGAATATAGAGCGCGGCAAGTTCGCGCTCACTGGCGCTCAAGCCGCCAGTGAGCGGCGCGGAATGGTTTCCAGTTCTTCCGCCAGTTCCTGTTGCGCCAGCCGAAGTTCATAAGATTTTTGCAGGTTCAGCCAAAACTCTCCTCCGGTTCCAAGCCACTGTCCCAGACGCAAAGCAGTATCGGCAGTAATGCCGCGTTGCCGATTGAGGATTTGAGTAATACGGCTGGCTGGAACATGCAGAATGCGACCTAGTTCGGCGGCAGTGACGTCGAGTTCCTTTAGTTCATCGGCCAGAATTTCACCCGGATGAATTGGTGTGCGTGCCATGTCTTTAATTTCTTTTCGTTTTCTGGATTTCCTCTGAATCGGCCTCGCGGGCGTTGTACCATCGGTGCCCACGTTCTTGATCCCATTTAATATCCTCCATAATTTCTTCGGCCTCTGAGTCATTGTGATCTTTGCAAAAGACTAAAAGCATGTCCAAGAGAGCAAACAACGCAACGTAAGAATGCGCAAAAGATATGATTCGGGTGGGAACAATCAGACACTCATCCGAAAATGTAGCAATAGGTGAAAGAGCCGTATCCGTGATTCCAACACAGAAGGCTCCCTTACCTTTTGCATCTCTCATTCCCTTGACAGTTTGGTGCAAGCCACGCCGAAAACTAATGGCGATCACGACATCACCTTCTCTACAAGCTGCTGTTAGGTTTACAACTCGTCCTTCGCTCGTTCCACTATAAACAGGCAATCGAAGCGCCGTAAGTTGATATTCCAAAAACCTTACTGGCGATTCAGCCAAATCGCCGCCTAAGACCAAGATGCGCTTCTTGTTGTGTTTGGCGGCATAAATCCTGTCAGCAATTTTGAGAAGTTGTTCCTCATGGATGGTTTCCCTCAGTGCGGTCACATTCCGCATCGCTTGTTCGCTGATCTCCTGTATTTTTGAATGCGGAGCTTGTGCGCGGCCCTTACTGGCCGGACCGGTGGCGTGCATCGCGTCAAATGACGTGGTGTTAATCAAGGCCAATTCCTGAAGATACCTTCTGAACTGTTTGAAACCAGTGCCAAAACCCAATTCTCGAATAGCACGAAGTACAGTTGCTGGATTGCTCCCAGTTCTTTCAGCCAATTGATGAATGCTTAGCAAAACATATTCGCTTGGATTCTCAAGCACAGGTCTTATGACCTCCTGTCGTTTCTGACTCAATTTGGCCAATTGAATCCGCACAAAATCCTGGTCAGGAAGAAGAGGGTCTAATGTTTTTGATTTTCTTCTAGGCATAAGTTTCTCAATTATTCTCTCTTTCCGCGACACTATGGGAATGGCGGTAGAAAGCATAGCGGGTTGCCTTCTTCCGTTGAAATTTTTGTAACAGTAAG
>CAZRXE010001380.1:0-2537 GCA_964603695.1 uncultured Heliomicrobium sp. | reverse complement strand
GGTTGATGCGGATGGTGGTGCTGGGCGATCCGGGCGCGGGCAAATCTTCTTTTTTGCAACAACTGGCGCTGGAATGGGCGCGCGCGGAAAACGAAGCCTTGCCGCTGCCGCTGCTGATTGAATTGAAAGAGTATGACCGCTGGGATTGTCCCAACGGCAAAAGCTTCATTCGGTATTTCAACGATGCGCAAAACTGGCATCGGCTGGATCAATTGAAACTGGACGAACGTTTGCGCACCGCCAAACAACCGACAGTGTTGTTGCTGGATGGATTGGACGAAGTCTTCGACCTGACGCGCCGTTCAAACATCGTCAACGACATTCATTATTTCAGCAATCAGTACCCGCAAGTCCGCGTCATCGTCACGTCGCGCGTCATCGGTTACAAACCGCAGCGACTGGCCGACGCCGAATTCCGCCATTTCATCTTGCAGGATTTGGACGAAACGCAGATCAACGACTTCCTGGATCGCTGGCACGAAACAACTTTCAAAAAAGCCAACGAGGCCGCCGTTAAAAAAGCCCGGCTGGCGCGCGCCATCAGCGATTCGCCTGCCATACGCGAACTCGCCGGAAATCCCTTGCTGCTGACGATGATGGCCATTTTGAACCGCAACCAGGAATTGCCGCGCGAACGCATTCAGCTTTATGAACAGGCGTCGCGACTGTTGCTGCACCAGTGGGACACCGAACGCGCGCTGGACAGTCATCCGCAATTAAAAGGTCACGTCGGCCCGAAGGAAAAGGCCGAGATGCTGCGCGAAATCGCCTACGCCATGCAATCCGCACCGGAAGGCTTGGCGGGCAATTTGATTGGCGAGAGCGAACTGGAAGCGATTCTCATCCGGTATTTGAAAGAAGAACTGGATTTCACCCAACCGCGAGCCGCCGCGCGCGATTTGATCCAACAATTGCGGTTGCGCAATTTCATTCTCTGTTACCGAGGCGGCGGCAGCTATTCCTTCGTCCATCGCACCTTTCTGGAATACTTTTGCGCAACGGCCGTTTACCAACGTTTCGTGCAAAAGCTTGATCTGGATTACCTGCTCAACGAAATCTTCGCGCCGCACTGGCAGGACGAAAAATGGCACGAAGTGTTGTGCCTGGTCGCCGGACAAGTGGCCGAATCCTCCGTCGAACATGTCGCCCGCATCATCGAGTTTCTGCTGCTTCAACAGGATAAAACCTTCAACTTTCATCACCTCTTTTTGGCTGCAAAATGTTGTCAGGAATTACGAAATCCACGCACTCTTGGCACGGCATTTGACCTCGCGCGTGCCGCGCTCGAAAAATTGCTGCGTTTCGATTTCCCTTATTTTTATGAGGATTGGAGCCGTGAATCAGCGCACCGTAATCGAATACACGCTAAAGTTGTAGCATTACTGATAGATGCCCAATTGCTGGATCAGCCGGTGAAATGGCTCAAAGATTTTGCAATCAAGGATGATCGATGGATCGTGCGTTCCAGAGCATTGCAGAAATTGGCATATGGCTGGAAGGACGATCTTGATACTTTGCCATTACTCAAAGAATACGTTGCGAATGATCCCAATGAACGTGTAAGACAAGTAGCAGTGCAGGAGTTAGCGCGTGGATGGAAAGACAATATCGACATCTTGCCATGGCTCAAAGAACTCGCCACAAAAGACAATTGTCAAATATCTTATTTTAACCTTATCTCCAACGAGGACGGGGCTTTTTATCCGGTAAGGCAAACGGCATTGCGGGAAATTGCACGAGGCTGGAGCAGTGATCCAGACATTGCCACTTGGCTAAAAAATATAATTACCAATGATGACATTGAGGATACGCGTCGAGTTGCGTTGCGAGAACTGGCGCGCGGGTGGAAAGACGATCTTGACACTTTGACCATTCTCAAAGATCGCGCCACCAAAGATGACCACGGGGCTGTCCGCCAAGCGGCGGTGCAGGAACTCACGCGCGGTTGGAAAGACGACAACGACACCTTGCCGATTCTCAAAGACCGCGCCACCAAAGATTCCTCTCCAACTGCTGAGGCTGAAAACTGGGAAGGCGGCGTGCGACAAACTGCGATTCAATCGTTGGCTCGTGGTTGGCCGGATGATCCAGACACGCTGGCGCTGTTGCGCGAACGGGCGGAGAACGATCCGACGCCGTGGTTGAGAGAAGAGGCCAAACGATTGGCCGACCAGATTGAAGCAAAAAACAGCGGCGGCCAGTGAACGCCGAATCTTTTGATGTTGCACAAATTCACCAAAATCATGCGCCCCTTCTTTTTCCTGTTGATCGCTGTCGTGCTTGTCGGCGGCTTCGTGCAGACAGTTCGCGTGCAGACGCAGGATCGCGCGCCGCAGGATCAAAGCTGGAATCGGCGCGTTGCCGGAACCGGGAATTATCAAACCGTGCTGGAAGTTTCGGGCCGCGTCGAAGTCACGCGCGCGCTGAAGCTGCCGGACGGACGCGATTTGAAAGCCGTTTGCCAAGCCAAACAGGACGCCGAACGTCGCGCCTTTCTTTCCGCCGAAGGTTATTTGTCGGCGCTGGAAAAGAGCGTG
>CAZRXE010001379.1:0-10020 GCA_964603695.1 uncultured Heliomicrobium sp. | reverse complement strand
CATGTTTATTTTCCACAATCAACCATTTATGTGAACTGGATAGATGCTTAGCAACTATGAGTCTTCGCCAGATTGCAATTCACTATCTGTTCCATTACTTGAGTTTTCTCCTTCTTCTAACCTTACGCGTCTCAACATTGCATATACCTCGCGACCTTCCTCTGTCAGCGCCCAGTATTCATTTTTGTCACTAACTTGATGTTTGCGACTAGAGGGTGCAATAAGTCCCAAGGTCACTAAATCTGAAAGCCAAAGCCGAAAGCTATTAGATGCCAGTGGCCATTCATCTCTAACGCCACGACTTTTGTCACTATTTATCAAGTAACCGAAAAGCTTAGCGGCATCAAAAGTTGACTTTTCGATCTGAAGCTCCGGAGCTAGTATACTGAAAAGGCGATACAAGGTTGTTTCTATCGGCTCACTCCATTTTGTTGCGTACTTATACCAAAGTCGGACCATTATCTTATTTCTTTTAAGTGTACTAATTACCTTGGCACGCTGAGCTAGCATATCATCTTCGGCTTTATGCAGAGCCACTTCTAATTGACTTCTTAGACTAGCATTTTCACTACTGAGCCTGGAAAGCTCTCTCATAACTTCAGGACCAACGATCTCTGTAGCTCTAGCCCAGCCAGGGCGTGGGTTGGTATTGATTAGCTTCATGAATGCTATTGAGAATTTCCCATGAAGGTCTTCTTCAGAAGTCCAAAACCCAACTGGCTTGCGTTTCAGTTTATCCTTGAATCTATCTAAAGCTTCTTTTTTAACTGATTCAGTATCAACTCTATCTGTCGGCCAAGGGGCAGTATGATCAATTATAAATCCAATGGCTGGCACACCTTGTTGCAGAGCATAGTCATATTCCTTTTCAGTATAGCTAATACCTTCCACTATGGAACCATACCTATGTGCAACGATAACCGCATAATAATCACTCTGGTCAATCTGTCTTGTAATAATCCTCCACTGTTCTTCATCCGCTGCGCTAAACATTTCCATTCCAACGGGAATATGTCCCATCTCAAGAACAGCCTTGATGACTTGCTCTCGCTGTGTTTTTAGGTCTTCGTAAGTGGAACTGACAAAAACTTGATATTTGACTGCCATAACTATTTATCAAGAATGTTGGGCTATCTAGGCACATAATTTCCGTACAGATAGCCCAACCACAAAGTTACTTGCCCAGCACTGCCTTGGCACTGGCAGCAACGTTCCCCGCCGTAAAGCCGAACTTCTCCATCAGAATCTGGTACGGAGCGGAAGCGCCGTAATGATCCAGGGCGACGATCTGGCCTTGTTCGCCGACGTATTTCAGCCAGCCCATCGAGATGCCTGCTTCGACGGCGACGCGGGCTTTGATGTCGGGGGGCAGCACGCTTTCCTGGTAATCGAGCGGTTGTTTGTCGAACAGTTCCCAGCTCGGCATGCTCACCACGCGCGCGCCTATGCCTTCGGTGGCGAGTTTGGCTTGGGCTTCGACGGCGACGAAAACTTCGGAGCCGGTTCCGATCAGAATCACGTCCACCGTGGCGGTGGGCGATTCGCTCAGGACGTAAGCGCCCTGGGCAACGCCTTCGGCGGAACCGAATTTCGTGCGGTCGTAAGTTGGCAGTTTTTGCCGAGTCAGCGCCAACGCGGTGGGGCCGTGGCGGTTTTCGATGGCGACGCGCCAGGCGACGGCGGTTTCGTTGGCGTCCGCTGGGCGGAGCAGCGTCAGGTTCGGCACGGCGCGCATGCCGGCGAGTTGTTCAATCGGTTGATGTGTCGGGCCGTCTTCGCCCAGGCCTATGCTGTCGTGGGTGTAAACGTAAATCGGGCCGATTCCCATCATTGCCGCAAGCCTGACCGGCGGGCGCATGTAATCGTAAAAGATCATAAACGTGCCGCCGTAAGGAATGAGCGGACGCGTCAGCGCGATGCCGTTCATCACCGAACCCATGGCGTGTTCGCGAACGCCGAAATGGAAGTTCCGTCCGCCGTAACTTCCCGGTTGAAACTCGCCCTGGCCTTCCAGAAAAGTATTGTTGGACGGACGCAAGTCCGCCGAGCCGCCAAGCAGCATCGGCAAACTACCGGCAATGGCATTGAGCACTTTGCCTGAAGCTTCGCGCGTGGCCATTGGTTTGTCGGGCGGGAAGACAGGCAGTTTGGCTTGCCAGCCGTCGGGCATTTTGCCGCTGGCCCAATCGCGCCATTCGGCAGCGAGTTCGGGATGTTCTTTTTCGTAGGCGGCGAACTTCGCGTCCCAGGCGGCTTCGGCTTGCTCGCCGCGTTCGACGCATTGGCGGAAGTGCGCCAGCGATTCCGCCGGAACATAAAACGGTTCTTCCGAAGGCCAGCCCAAATTCTGTTTGGTTAGCTTCACCTCTTCGACGCCGAGCGGTTCGCCGTGGGCTTTCTGGCTGCCGGCTCGGTTCGGGCTGCCGTAACCGATGACGGATTTGACGCAGATGATTGACGGGCGCGGATCGGCTTGGGCGGCTTTGATGGCGGCGTCCAGCGCGGCTGTGTCGTTGGCGTCGGTCACGGTTTGGACGTGCCAGTTGTAGGCTTCAAAGCGTTTGGCGCGGTCTTCGGTGAACGCCAGATTGGTGTTGCCGTCAATCGAAATCTCGTTGTCGTCATACAGGTAAATCAAGCGGCCAAGCTTCAAATGCCCCGCCATAGACGCGGCTTCGGAAGCGACGCCTTCCATCAGGTCGCCGTCCGAGACAATGGCGTAAATGTAATAGTCGAACAGTTCGTGACCGGGGCGGTTGAAATAACTGGCCAGGTATTCCGCGCCGATGGCCATGCCCACGCCGTTGGCGAAACCTTGTCCGAGCGGGCCGGTGGTGGTTTCAATCGCGGACGAAAGTTCCGATTCGGGATGGCCGGGCGTCATGCTGCCCCATTGGCGAAAGCTTTTCAGTTGGTCGAGCGTGAATTCTTCGTAACCGGTCAGATGCAGCATCGAATAAAGCAACATCGAACCGTGTCCGGCGGACAAAATGAAGCGGTCGCGATTGGCCCATTTGGGATTGTTCGGATTGTGCTGCATCACGCGCGTCCACAGCACGTAAGCCGAAGGTGCCATTCCCATCGGCATGCCGGGATGGCCGGAGTTCGCTTTTTGAACGCCGTCCATCGCCAGGGTGCGAATTGTATTGATTGCGAGAGTTTCGAGAGCAGTCTGATCCATCGTTAGTTCATTCCTCAAAGCGCCTGGGTACGCATCGCCTCCGGCGTGCGTCTGAAGCAAGACCGCACGCCGGGGAGGCGATGCGTACCCAGGGAATTTTATTTACCTGCCAATTGCCGTTTCGCGGCGGCAACGATGTTGTCCACGGTAAAGCCGAATTTCTTCTGCAATTCTTTCAGCGGAGCGGATGCGCCAAATGTTTTCATGCCGATGCGTTCGCCGTCCAGACCAGTGAATCTGGCCCAGCCGAAGGTCGAAGCTTGTTCGACCGACACACGGGCGGCGACTCCGGGCGGGATGACGCTGTCGCGGTATTCCTGGCTTTGATGCTCGAAGATTTCCCACGACGGCATGCTGATGACACGCGCTTTGATGCCTTCAGCCTTCAAAGCTTCATAAGCGTCAACGCAAAGCGAGACCTCGCTGCCGCTGGCCATCAACAGAACGTCCGGGTTTCCGTCCTCGGCGTCGGCCAAAACGTAAGCGCCTTTGGCCACGCCTTCGGCGGAGTTGTATTTCGTTCGATCTAGCGTCGGCAACGCCTGCCGCGTCAGCACAAACACCACCGGTTCGTGGTGCAGTTTCATAGTCAAGCGCCAGGCTTCGACGACCTCGTTTGCGTCCGCCGGACGCAACGTAATCAAGCCGGGAATGGCGCGCAGCGAAGCAATCTGCTCAATCGGTTGGTGCGTTGGGCCGTCTTCGCCTACGCCTATGCTGTCGTGCGTGAAAACGTGGATGGTCGGGATTTCCATAATCGCGCTCAGGCGAATTGGCGCGCGCCCGTAATCGCTGAAGATCAAGAAGCCCGAACCGTAAGGCCGAATCTTCGACAGCGACAAACCATTCAAGATCGAACCCATAGCGTGTTCGCGAATGCCGAAATGGAAATTGCGACCTTCGTAACTGTGTGCGGTGAAATCGCCCGCGCCGTCAAAAGTCAGACGGGTTTTGGTCGAAGGCGCAAGGTCAGCCGAACCGCCCAGCAGCCACGGGATGTTTTTGGCCAGCGCGTTCAGCACCTTGCCTGAAGCGTCGCGTCCGGCCACGCCTTTGGCGTCCGCCGGGAAGACTGGCAAATCCTTGTCCCAGCCTTCGGGCAATTCGCGTCGCTGCATGCGCAGCATGTGGTCTGCCAGTTCGGGGTATTCTTTTTTGTATTCTTCAAACTTGGCCATCCAGGCGGCGCGTTCTTCGCCGCCGCGTTTGCCTATGCCTTGCTGGAAGTTTTCGTAAACGCCTTCGGGAACCAGGAATTTTTCGTCTTCCGGCCAATTGTAAGCGCGTTTGGTCAACCGGATTTCTTCTTCGCCGAGCGGTTCGCCGTGGGCGGCGTGCGTGTCTTGTTTGTTGGGCGATCCCCAAGCGATGTGACTGTCCACGATGATCAGCGTCGGGCGGTCGGTGGTGTTTTTGAAAGTCTTGAACGCGCGACTGAGCATTTCCAGGTCGTTGGCGTCGCCGACGCGCGTCACGTTCCAGCCCAGACCGATGAATTTCGTCGCCACGTCTTCGCTGAAAGCCCATTCGGTGTGGCCTTCGATGGTGATTTTGTTGTTGTCGTAAATCCAGCAGAGATTCGACAGCTTCAGATGCGCGGCCAGTGAAGCGGCTTCGCTCGAAACGCCTTCCATAATGCAGCCGTCGCCGGCCAGCGCGTAAACGTCGAAGTCGAACATGTCGTAACCGGGACGATTGAAATGCGCGCCCAGCCATTTGCCGGCGATGGCCATGCCGACGCTGGTGGCAACGCCTTGTCCCAGCGGGCCGGTGGTGGTTTCAATGCCTGAAGTCCAGCGATATTCGGGGTGGCCGGGACATTTGCTGTCAAGTTGGCGGAAATGTTTGATGTCGTCGAGCGTGACGGACGGCTCGCCCAAAGCTTCATATTTGGGATTGACGGATTTGACGCCGGTCAGATGCAGCATCGAATAAATCAACATCGAGGCGTGCCCCATTGAAAGCACGAAGCGGTCGCGATTCGGCCAGATGGGATCAGCCGGATCGAAGCGCAGGAAGCGTTGCCACAAGCAATAAGCCACGGGTGCCATCGCCATCGGCGTGCCGGGATGGCCGGAATTGGCTTGCTGCACGGCGTCCATGGCCAGCGTGCGGATGGTATTGATCGAAAGCTGGTCGAGCGAATTTTGATCTGCCATGTTCTGTTCTCTCCTCAATTGACTTGGTCGCTATGAGTGATGCTCTGGTCTGCGTGCGCCAGAGTTGATTGATTAGCGTGAATAACCGGAAGAATGCGTTCGGCAAACAGCGAAGAGTTAATCAGTGTTTGCACCACATAATCGCCCGGTTGATGGAAGCTGGTATTGATGAACATCGTCACGTTGTCGGCGTAACCGCCATGTGGCGGGACTTCAAAGCCGCTGGGCTGGGAAACCGCAACGGTTTGCCGGCGGTCTGGCGTCAGGATGCGGACTTCGGTCAAGTATTGGCCTTCACCCAGCCAGTGATTCAGCACGGCGAATTTGAGCAGCCCGACGGGCATTTGCGGAACGACGATTTGATGAAAGACGCCGATCAAGCTCAAACCGCCGGAAGCTTCGACGCGGACGTCTTCGCAAAACAGTGTGTACTTCAGGGAAAGATTGCTGGATTGTTGATTCATGGCCGGGATTGTACCCGCGTCGAGTCAGTACGGCGAGCGGTTGCGCGCGCGGATCGCAGAAAAGATCGCGCGCCGAGTCAGCACCGCTGAGCGCACTTTCTGACGAGCGCTTCTTACTATTGCTTGCGGCGCGGACTCGGCGGCGAAATCTGGTTAAAGCTGATGTTGAGGATGGGGTATTCACGCCAGTCTTTGAAATCGAAGTGCCACCATTCCACATCGAAGACTTTGAAGCCGTCGGCTTCCATCGCCGCGCGCAGCAGGTCGCGCATCTTGCGTTGTTCGGCGGTTCCGCCTTTGTAACTTGGATGCGAGCGTTCGGTCATTTCGTCGTAAGCGCCGGGCATTTCGATTTCCTTGCCGGTTTTCAAATCGAACAAACTCAAATCCACGGCGCAGCCGCGATTGTGGCGCGAGCCTTGAGCCGGATTGGCGACGAATTGTTTTTTGTCCGGCGGCGTGATGTCCCAAAAGATTTTGGTCACGGCCCAGGGACGATAGCCGTCGAAGATGAGCAGGCCGTAGCCTTTTTTGCGCAACTCCTGATTGATGCGCGCCAGGGCCTCGGCGGCGGGACGTTGCAGGAAAGCACGGGCTTCTTTGTAAACCGGCTTGCCGACGAAGTTATTGTTGGTGGCGTAGCGAATGTCCAGCTTGATGGTTGGATCAAGTTTGACGAGTTCGACCAGATCGGGCTGCCGAAAATTGCCTTTTTCTTTCGGCATTTCCGCAGGACTTTGCGCCAGGCCGGACAGCGAAGCAAACAAAAATATGGCCAGTAAGGCCGTCACACGGCGATGAACCTGGCGATGAAATGATGTCAGCGTCAACATAACTTTTTACGCGGAACGGGATTGTGTGCAGGGCGGAGTTTCCAATCCGCCCTACACACAATTGCTAATCTTTAGGATTGCGGACAAGTTACGGGAGCGATGGGAATCCTGATTTTGTATTCCGCGCTGAAGCTCAAGGGGCGAGCGTTGCCGCCGCTATTGAACTCGCCGGAATTGAATTGCGCGCCCATCAACGGTTGCAAATCCGTTGCCGACGCCGCAAACCAGGCGGTCGCTCCCACGGGCAGCAATTGATTGATAGTAGTCGGCTGCAAGCGGAAGGTTCCCAAAGCCACGTCGCTGTAACAGGCGGAAGACAGGTTACCGACAGAGGAAATCACCTGCCCTTGATTGTTCTGGCCGAAGCCGGTGATTTGCACGCTGGTGCTGGCAACGTTGCCGGATAAATCCGTCGGCGGACGATACAGCGAAATCAGCGTTGCATTCGTGGCGCTGACCTGGCTGGGCACGCTGTCGAAAGCGATTTGTCCCGGCAGGCGGTCGAAGTTCACATCATCAAAAATCATGTCGGCCACACCATTAACGTTCGCCACATTGCCTTCCTTTCTTTTGGCAATGGCCACGGCACCCAGCACGGAATTATAAGACCCGGAAATATTGCCAGCCGGTTGGCGCAAGATGACGTTGCCGGTCAGCCAGTTGAATTGCACAGGCTCTCCCTGCAAGTTAGTGGCAACGGCGATGGCATAGCCTTTCACGCCCGGGTCCAAATCGCTCATCAACAAACTGGTGGTTTGCTGTGGTGCCAGACAAATTTGCAGTTCAGTGGTTTGGCAGGTGGAAGCCGTGACCAGGAAGAGTCGCACATAGGCCGCGCTTGCCGGATTGGTGTTCGTCAGGTTGATCGTCGCGTTTTCTCTGCCGGGATTGCTGGCGTTGGACGTGTAGCGATTGAAAAACAACACCGACCCGGGCTTTTGATCACCAGCTAGCAGGGCTGCGGAAACGCCTCTGAGCTTGAGATCAATGGTTGCAAACCCTCCCTGCTCGCCGAAAGTGGTGGCCACGCCGGGCGTTCCCATAGTTCCGGCGGACAACACCCATAGCAGTTTATAAGCCGCCGGTGCGGCAACGACTTTGGTCAAATCCGCGATTCCGGCGGTGAGTGTGGCGTTTGGTAGCGGCTGTCCCTGAATAGGATTGCCTGAAGGCAGGAAAGAAGCCACCGGCACGGCGGGAACCTGCAATTGACTGGAATAAGCTTGTTGAAAAGACAGCGTGCTGGTCGAAATCAGCGAGTCCCCTTGCAGTAGATGGACTGTCAACAACGCACCTGCCGGCACGTTGATAAAGCTGGGCGACTGAATCAGCAGGCTCGATGGCGATTGTGGCAGAGGTGCATTCGGCGAGAGCGAAAAGTAGAGTGCCTCTCCAAAGGTCGCCGCCGACGTGCGTGGGGAGACGTTGGTCAGAAGCAGAGCTGCCAATACTGCCACTGAAATTAGAAACAGTCTGACGGATGTCCGAAAAGTCAGGCCGACGTTTCGTTGCGAGAATACTTTGATCATCGAAACCTCCTTGAAGATACTTCGGGGCCTGGCGGAATGCTGAGCGGGCGCGAACGACACGCCCGGAGTTCAAACCGCGAATTTTAGCGACTTGTATTTGCCGGGTTCAGCAATGCGGTTGCCGAGGAGAAAGCAGAAAATCGCTTACGCCAGACGAAAGACGACCGTAATCGAGGTCTGGCTGAAAAAGAATCCCGCCAGCCTCAATCGGCAATCTTCAAACCGCAAAGTGAATAAGCTTGTCAATGAGGATACGCGCGGGCGGGAGTCTAGCACGAGCGGTCTTCGCAAGTAATCAAGTTAGTAAAAAAAGAGCGGCGAAAAGAGGTCAACCGCCGAAATCAACCAGCCCGTTGTTGACGGCATAGCGGACGAGTTCGGCGTTGGTCTTCATCTTCATTTTGAGGAGTAAACGGGTGCGATAGGTGCTGATGGTTTTGACGCTCAAGTCCATGGTTTCGGCGATCTGGCCGATGGTGCGGCCCTGTGCGATTTGTTTGAGTACCTGGAATTCGCGTTCGGAGAGCCGATCCGGCATTGGGCGCGGCAGAGGCGAGCCGATTTCGGCGACCAATTGATCGGCCAAAGTGGAGCTGATGTATTTGCCGCCGCTGATGACTTTGCGCAGCGCGCCGACCAGTTCTTCGGGGGCGCTTTCTTTGGTCAGATAGCCGGAAGCGCCCAGCTTGAGCGCGCGCACGGCGAATTGATCTTCCGGGTGCATGCTGAGAATCAGCACGGGCAGTTGCGGGTGCGTCATCTTGGCTTCCTGCAACACGGTCAAACCGTTTTTGTCCGGCATGGTGATGTCCAGCACCACCACGTCGCAGTTGTTCTGTTCGATCAGTTCCAGAACTTCCTGGCCGTTTTGCGCTTCTCCGGTGACTTCAAAGTCCGGTTCGTCGTTGATGATTTGTCTCAGGCCGCGCCGGACAACGGCGTGGTCGTCTGCTATCAATATCTTGAACATTGGCGTCGAAGGGCGACCACTCCATTGAGGCGGTCCGGTAACGATATTTATGGACATTGGTTTGATTGGAGAGTTTTCCCTGTGGGCGGGAACTGAATGCCGGCTCGTCTTCCTTGCGGATTCAGACACCGTCTTCATCCAATTAGTCATTGCAATCGGTCATTGCTTTTTACTGCTTGAAATCGCGAATTAAGAATACCCGATTTGCGTTCAGAGCAAAATAAATCCCTGACAATTTGTTTCGGAAAGCGTAAAGATTTTGGGTCAGCGGGAAATGGGCATGCTGACCTGAACCGTGGTTCCCTTCGCCGGGCCGCTGGACGCGCCTTCGATCAGCACGCTGCCGCCGAAGACCAGAATGCGTTCGCGCATGCCGATCAAGCCCAGGGAATTCGGATCGCGAAGTTGCGCCTCCGTAATTCCGATTCCGTTGTCTTGAACAAGCAGGTGCAATTCACCCTGACTGACGGTCATTTTGACGCGGAACCGGCTGGCGTGCGCATGGCGGGCGATGTTGGTCAGGATTTCCTGGGACACGCGAAAAAGCGCGGTGGCGCGTTCGGCTGGCAATTCGGCGGGTTCTTGACACAACTGTAGTTCGCAGCGAAGACCGCTGCGGCGCGCGAATTCGCGCGCCAGCCAGTCAATGGCCGCGCTCAACCCAAGAGTGTCCAGCACGCCGGGGCGCAATGCGGCGGCGATGTTCCGCACGGTTTGAATCGTTTCTTCCAGCAACTGGGAAATCTCTTTCAATTTGGGGATGGCGGTGCGACGCAGGTTTTCATCAACGGAGCGGCTGAGGTTTTTGTCCAGCCAGGAAAATTCCAGTTTCAAACCGGTCAGCACCTGTCCCAGATTGTCGTGAATCTCGCGGGAAATATGCG
>CAZRXE010001378.1:0-5753 GCA_964603695.1 uncultured Heliomicrobium sp. | reverse complement strand
TCCGCCGACGCGGCGATTCCTTCTGGATCAGCGACCTGGGCAGCGCCAACGGAACTTTAATCAACGGCCAGCGACTGACGGCCCCGGTGCAACTCAACGACCGCGACACGGTGCGGATCGGAGAAACGGAGATTGAATATTCTGAGCGTGCGGACACCGCTCCGGCGCGAGGCCGCACCAGCATTTTGTTTTCCGAAAACAGTTTCGCCCCAGCGCCCGAAGCGACCATCACCGGCAATGCGCGAAACTCCGCCGCCAATCTGCTTTCCTCCTTTGGCACGGCGGCGCATCAAACCTTCATTTCGCCCGTCATTGCACCTGTTGCCGGCCAACGACTGAACACCATTCCGCCGCCGCCTGCGGTTCCGCAAGACGACGCGCTGAGCATTGTCAGCCGCGTCAGCCTGACCCTGCTTTCGCCGCTTTCGCTGGAAGACACATTGCAGCAGGTGCTGGATTGCGTCTTCGATTATCTGTCAGCGGATCGCGGCTACGTGATGATGGTTGAATCGCAGCCCGGCAAACCGCCAACCGGTCTACCGACGGAAAAGGATTTGGTTTGCAAAGCCCAGAAATCGCGCCGCACTTCTTCGACACTGGAACAGGACATTCAAATCAGCCACTCGATCACCGAGCAGGTGCTGAAAAAGGGCGATTCTGTGCTGACTTCCGACGCACAGCAAGACCCGCGCTTTCAAGAACGACAATCCATCGTCCTGGGCGGCCTGCGTTCGGTGATGGCCGTTCCGCTGGCGCTCGAAGGCAAAGTGTCGGGAATGATTTATGTGGATAATCCGTACCATAGCAATCGCTTCACCGAACGCGACCTGCAACTGCTGAAATTGATTGCGGACGTGGCCTCCATCCGCATCGAAAACGTCCGGCTGTTGGAAGTCCAGCAAGAACAAAAACGGCTGGCCAATGAACTGGCCGTCGCCAGCGAAATCCAGTTGCGGCTGCATCCGGCGGCGCCGCCGGCCATTCCTGGTTACGACATGATCGGCGTCAGCTTTCCCTGCTACGAAGTCGGTGGTGATTACTTCGACTTCATCGAAAAGCGCGACGGACGATATGTCATCACTCTGGGCGATGTTTCCGGCAAAGGAACCGGTGCGGCTTTGCTGATGTCTTCGGTGCATGCCGCC
Source organism: uncultured Heliomicrobium sp. (assembly GCA_964603695.1). Taxonomy (GTDB): domain Bacteria; phylum Acidobacteriota; class Blastocatellia; order RBC074; family RBC074; genus RBC074. The sequence continues at coordinate 4,608 of CAZRXE010001378.1, read as the reverse complement.
GTGCGCGCGCAGACAACCACGCGGCTGTCGGCCAGTCAGGTCGTCACTGAAATCAACCAGTACATTTACGACAACACGCCTTCCAACCGTTACGTCACGCTGTTTTACAGTGAACTCGACCCGCGCACGCATCAATTGACCTACATCAACGCCGGCCACAATCCCCCGCTTCTGGTGCGCGCCAGCGGCGAAGTGACGACGCTCGACATCGGCGGTTTTCCGGTTGGCATCACGCCGTTTTGCGAATATCGCGAAGGCTGGGCCGAATTGCAGCTCGGCGATGTGATGGTCATTTATTCCGACGGCGTCACTGAAAGCGTCAACGAACAGGAAGAAGAATTCGGCGAAGCCCGCCTGATTGAAATCGTGCAACGCAATCGCGGACGCACCGCCGCAGGCTTGCGCGACCGCATTGACGAAGCCCTGGCCAAATTCGTCGGCAAAGCCAAAAGCGTGGACGACCTGACCCTGGTCATCGTGAAACGTAAAAGCAGTGAAGATTGAGGCACGGGTTAAGAGTCAAAAGTTAGAATTTGAAACTGCCGAACCGCAATGGGTGCCTTGCAACAGTTCATTTTCGTTCCCGTGCTTTCGCTGCTGCCTTGCGTGCTGTGGCTTTGGTATTTCTCCAGTCGCACGCGCTATAAACGCCCTTCAGTGCGCGTGCTTGGACTCACCTTTCTGCTGGGCGCGCTGGCCACGCTGCCGGCGTTGTTCCTCAATCTAGCCGGCCAGTCCTTCCTCATCAATATTTTCGGCAAAACATCCTGGTCGCATTTGCTGGTGCTGATTTTCGTCGTCGGGCCGGTGGAAGAAGCCATCAAGCTGCTGGTCGTTTACTTTTACGCTTATCGCCAACAGGAATTCGACGAAGCCCTGGACGGCGTCACGTTCAGCGCCACCGCCGCACTGGGATTCGCGGCCATTGAAAACGTCGTCTATCTGGCGCAAAGCGATCCGATGCTGGTGCTGCTGCGCGGGCCACTCTCCAATCCCGGTCACGCCCTATTTTCCGCCGTCTGGGGGATGAGTTTGAGTCGCGCCAAAGCGCAACCGAATTTGTTCAATAAACGTTTCCCGATCATTCTGGAAGGCTGGATTTACGCTTCGCTGCTGCATTCGCTGTTCGATGTTTTGCTGGTGGCCGCCTCGCGCGTCAACATCATCTTTTTCGGCTTGCTGGTGGCATTGATGATCCTGCTCTTTTTCCGCATCCGCGCCCGGATTCGTTTTCACAGCGAAACCTCGCCGCACCGCGAAGGCACGCTGGTGCTGCCCACGCGCCGCTATTGCCAGGAATGCGGCGCGAAAGGCGCGACAGGCATGCAGTGCCCAGAATGCGGCGCGTTCATTCCAGACCCTGAAGAACTGGAACTCTGTCCCATCTGCACCACGCCCCAACGCCCCGGCGCGAAGTTCTGCGCCCGCTGCGGCGCGAACATCAAACTTCCGGCCAAAGAGAATCTGGATTCCCGCCCGCACTTCGTCTCCGTCAATAACAACGGCGAAGAACGCATCGCCTACATTCTGAATGAAAACGAAATACTGATTGGCCGCACGCTCAACAACGGCTTCGTCATCGAACATCCGTCGGTCTCCAAACGCCACGCCCGCGTCGTCGCCGTGGACGAAAACTACGCGCTTTACGATCTGGGCAGCAGCAACGGAACCTTCGTCAACGGCAAACGCATCAACGAAACCAAACTCGAAGACGGCTGCGAAGTCCGCTTCGGACGCGCCCATTTCATCTATCGCGCCCAACAAGAACCCGCCACGGAAGAACCTGTCTCCGAGTGATTAGCCGAATCAGTACCGCGAGCGGTAGCGAGCGAGCCTTCATCGGCCAAGCTTTGTGAGAAACCGCGCTCCCTACCGGTCGCGGTACTGATTCGGCTGAGCAGTTACAAACGAAAAAGGTGGAACAGATTGGTAACCTGTTCCACCTCGGTTATCGCCTCGACACAACGTTCAGCCTAAAAAAGCAGCGTCTCGTCCGTCAGGTACAGCAACGTAAAGTAGCTTTTCACCGGTTGGCCGGCGGGATTGAAGCATTGAACATTCACTTGCGTTCCTCCCGTGCCGTTACTGCCCCAGCCCTGAACGTTGCAGTAGTTTCGTTCGCTGCCGTAAGCGGAAACCAGCGTCGTCGAACGGTTGGAAGGTTTCAACACCGGCAAACTCGCCTGATAGTAATGCGCGAAGGAACCGGAACCTGCCGTGTAGCGAATGCGAGTGTCGGCAATGTTGCCTACGTTGTTGAATTGAAAGCTCAATTCCGGTGCGTAATCCGTCGCCGATGATTGATTGGCCCACAAGAACGCGCCGTACATATTCAGACGATCCACGAAATCATTGATGCCGATGGCCACGTCCGTCATAAAACTGAGCGTGAATTTGGTATCGGCCAGATTGCCGTTCGTGTCGAAGGTCTGAACGCGAACGAAAGTTCCGTTCTGACCGCTCCACCAGCTTTGCACGTTAGCGTGGCGCGGCGTTAAGCCGTAGGCGCTGACCTGCACCGTGCCGCCTTTTTGTTTCGCATCTTCATTCACGCCTGGCAGAAAAGCTTCGTACAAGCCGGTTCCCAGACGGCGAACACTGCTGAGCGCGCCGCTCGAATTCCATTGGTAATAACCGTTCGGAAAATAATTCGCGGCCAATTCCTGATCCGCCCACAAATAAGCGTTTTCGCTAGGGGTGCCCCGGTTTTCGCTGTAATACGAAAGCGTGAAAGTTCCGTCGGTTGGAACGCCCGCCGCCGTGTAGCATCTGACAATTACCTGTTGCCCGCCCCAACTTTCGACGTTGCAAAAATGCGAACCGCCATAAGCCGCAACCTGCGCCGTTCCGCCGGAAAGATTCAGTCCGGGAAACTGCACCGAATGACGCCCAACACCGAGCCGCACCACGCGATTCACGTTACCGCTTGAGTTGAATTGAAAAGACGAGTTGGGAATGCTGATAGAGAGCGCCGGATTGTCCACCCAAACCCAGGCTTTGGCACGCACTGCCTGCGCCTGAGCGGAAAGCTGCAACAACAGAGTCAACGTACAAACAACGAAAGCAAAGTTCAGCTTCTTCATATTTTCTCCCTCATCGCTCCGGTTGCGGAGCGGTTGAAACGTTTTGTTCATTGCGCAAGTGGTTGAAGGTTGACGCTTGTCAGCCTGCAGCTTACATTCCGTTTGGCGCTTGTGGTCATTCGAGATTGCCAACGGCCAGCACAATCACTTGCCGCTCCGTAAGGCGAAAAAGCGCCGTTCAACGCGACACGCTCAACAAAACTTTTTTTCAACCGACAATCCGCAGGACGAGGTTCAACCCGTCCGCAGTCTGCGAGGAATCCGATGTCCCCCAAATCGCCACAGGCATTAACGCAACTGCTGCATCGCTGGAATGAAGGCTCCGCTTCCGCGCTGGAGGAACTGGCGCAAGCCGCGCAACAGGAATTGCGGCGGCTGGCACGGCATTACCTGCGCGGCGAAAAAGTAGGTCACTTGCTGGAATCGGCGGCGCTGGTCAACGAAGCCTGGATGCGACTGTTCGATTGGAAGGATATTTCCTGGCAAAACCGCGCGCATTTTTTCGGCGTGGCGGCACAGATGATGCGCCATGTCTTGGTGGACGAAGCGCGGCAACGAATGCAGGTCAAACGCGGCGGCGAGGCTTTCCAGGTTTCGCTTTCCGGCGTGACCGCAGTCAAAACCTGGGATGCCGTCGAACTGATTGCGCTCAGTCAGGCGCTGGACAAACTGGCTGATTTCGACGAACGCAAATGCCGCATCATCGAATGGCAGTATTTTGCCGGATTAAGTCAGCAGGAAATCGCCGAAGTGTTGCAAGTCACTGTTCGTACCGTGCAACGCGAAACAAAGTCCGCCCAGGTCTGGCTTTACCGCGCGCTGAAAACCCCATCCGATCCGCAGGAGCCTTCCGCCGATGAATCCTGAACGTTGGAAACAGGTGGACAAACTGTTTCAAGCCGTTGCCTCAATGCCGGAGCAGGAACGTGAGATTTACCTGGCCGATGCCTGCGGCGAAGACGAAGCGTTGCGCCGCGAAGTCGAATCCATGCTGGCCGCGCAAAGCAACGCGCGCGACTTTTTCGCCGCGCCGTCGCAAGCATCTCAACCAGCATCTCAACCAGCATCTCAATCAGCATCTCAATCAACAACTCCGTCAGCAGAGGCAAAACTGGAAACAGTCTTCGATTCAACCCTTCCTCAATCGCCGTCTCCCGAACAATTCGCCGCTGACATTTCCGCCGGTGAAGAACCTGCTCGCCGGCACTGGAATGAAAAATGGTTTTTCCGCTGCGCATTGGCGGGAATCGTCCTGGTTGCGGTGCTGCATTTTTTGATGGGCTGGGTGACTTACAAATACGCCAAGACGGAACGGCTTGGTTATCAGGCGGATTTACGCGGCACAGCGGTCATCATCGTTTGGGTGGATCCGCGCGGCACTGCCGCCGGCAAATTGCGCGCGGGCGATGAAATCCTGGCCATCAACGGCGACCGCCGGCTCGGACGGATAACGGGCATTGCGGTGATAAGGCGAACGCCCGATCAGCCGGCCAGATTTCTTGTCCGGCGCGACGGCGCGGAAGTG
>CAZRXE010001377.1:0-4782 GCA_964603695.1 uncultured Heliomicrobium sp. | reverse complement strand
GGAAACGCCGCATTGGAATCCGCCGTCATCTCCTGCGGATAGAGCGCACGGGCAATCATTCCCGGCACGATCAACATAAAGACCGGCAGGATTTTCAAAAAACCGGCGACGACAGTTCCTGCGCGGGCGTAGCCTATGTCTTTGGCCGACAGCACGCGCTGCACAATGACTTGATCCGTACACCAATACCAAATGCCCAGAATCGGCGCGCCGAAGAAAATTCCAGTCCACGGAAAACTCGCATCCGAAGACGGTTTCATCATGTGAAAGAAATCCGCCGGCACCTTCGCCTGCAAGCCCGACCAGCCGCCGACTTGATCCAAGCCTATGAACATCAACACCAGCGCGCCGACCACCAGAATCACCGTTTGAATCACTTCAGTGTAAATCACAGCCGCCAGTCCGCCGGCGACTGTGTAAATGCCGGTGGCGATGACCAGCGCCAGCGAGCTTTTGACCATTCCCCAGCCCAGCACCGCTTTCAGCACAATCGCGCCCGCGAAAATGGCCACGGCGATTTTGGTGAAGACATAAGCGATCAAGGAAATGCCTGCCAGATAAGTCCGGCAAGCGCCGTTGTAACGACGCTCCAAAAACTCCGGCATCGTGTAAACGTTCGAGCGCAGGTAAAACGGCACGAACACCCAGCCCAGCGTCAGCACCATCAGCGAAGCCAGCCATTCAAAATGTCCGGCGGCCATGCCGGTCGAAGCGCCGCTGCCCGCCAGACCAATGAAATGTTCGCTGCCGATATTCGACGAAAACAAAGACGCGCCAATCGCCCACCAGGCCACATCGCGACCGGCCAAAAAATAATCCGTCGTCGTGCGCTCTTTGCGCGAGTGATACCAGCCGATGGCGAAGATCACAGCGAAGTAAAGCGCCAGCACAACGTAGTCAATTGCGATCAAATGCGCGGTGGCGGATTGAAAGAGCGGAAAACTTGGGGGCATCGTTCCTCCTGAAAAGAGTAGGTTCATCGGCAAAAACAATTATTATTTTCCATTTTCCATTTTTGAGTCGTCATTGCCTGCGTTGTCAGCGCACAAAACAATAACGACTGAAAAATCAAAAATGGAAAATGAAAAATGGATTTATCGAATTGTTTTTGCCGGATTCCTTAGTTCACATCTTCAACCGATAGAGCCTCGCTCGCACCCGTTCGGTCACAAATTCGTCGTCGAGCATCCAGCCCCAAGCGGCTTTGAGTTCCGGGCGTTTGTGCGGAGTGAGAATGAGCAGGCAATCGGCCATCAATCCCAGTTGCGTCAGCAAGGCCGGCAACCAGGATTCTTCGATCAAGTGCATCGCGAAACTGCAAACAATCAAACTATATTGGCTATAGCGGCGACCGGCCATCGCGCCCGCCGCGATTTGTTCAAAAGTGAAAGCTTCGAGCGGCTGCCCGGTTCGGGCCAGGTAGGCTTCGCCTGTGAACGGATCAACGCCGTCAACGCGCCGGCAGCCAAGTTCGCGCAGCGCCAGAGTCACTTCGCCGCTGCCGCAGGCCAAATCCAGCACACAGGTCAAATCCAACCGCCAACACTGCACGGCCTGAGATAAAACTTCGCGGATCGCGTCTTCGTGCGGATTGCGATAAGCCGCGCCGAATTGCGCGTAATAACCTTCGACGCCGTGTACTTCGTATTGATGGCGAATGGCGTCATCGCTCTCCTTCATCGCCTTGATCCTCCATCGCGTTGATTCTCAATGCACGAACACGGGGCGGACGAACCGTCTCAACCCCGTGTTTGCGTTGGAGTAGAGACGCAAAATTTTGCGTCTCTACCTGTCTCTACCTGACTTATTTGCCTTCGGCTCTGCCGCCTTTGGCGAAATCGCCGGCTTTGAAAATGGAAATTTTGGCCGGGTCCAGGTGCTTGCGCATGGCGGCGGTGATTTGTTCGGGCGTCAGCGCCATCACCTTCTTTTCAAAGTCCGCGTCCCAGGCCAGGGTGCGGTTCAGAAAAGTGTACCCGAGCAGTTTGCCTGCCAGTTCGGCGTCTTGCGCGCGGCTGACCTGACGCGATTGCAGCCAGCCTTTTTTGGCGCTTTCCAGTTCTTCGGCGGTGAAGCCGTCTTTCAGTGCGCGTTCCAGTTCTTCTTTGAAAGCCTTTTCCAGCTTGTCGCGGTTTTGCGGCGCGTAGATGGCGAAAGTGAAAAAGTTGCCGGTCTTATCAATCGCGCCCGCGCCCAATTGCGAACCGACGCCGTAACTCAAACCGTCTTTTTGGCGAATGCGGACGGCCAGCCGTGAATTCAAAAATCCGCCGCCGAGCATGTAATTGCCCAGAATGAGCGCCGGGTAATCCGGGTCGTCGTCGCGCAGGTTCAGGTTTTGTCCGGCCAGAAAAATGGCGTTGGCTTTGTCCGGCGTTTCCAGGTTTTGATTGACGGCGGCCACGTCTTTGAAGCTGTCAGCGACGCGCGTGTAAGGCATTTTGGCTTTCCAATTACCGAACAAATCGCCCGTCAGTTTGGCGATTTCCTTTTCGTCGAAATCGCCGACCACTGCCAATTCAGCGTTCTGCGCGCCGTAGAAGTCCGCGTAAAACTTCTTCACGTTGTCCAGAGTCACGGCTTTGACTTCGGCAATCGCTTCATCCGGTGTCGGAATGTATTTAACGTGGCCTTTCGGGTACGGATTCAAGTGACGTTGAATGGCGATGCCCGCGACGGCTTGCGGATCGGTACGCTGCTCTTCCAGTCCGGCAAGCTCCTGCTGTTTCAGTTGCTCGAATTCGGAAACCGGGAAAGAAGGTTCGCGCAGGATTTCGGCCACCAGTTTCAACACGGCTGGCAGATTTTCGCGCGTGGTTTCGACGCTGACGTTGGCCGAAGTCGTGCCGCCACCCACGCCCGCGCGGGCTTTCAGACGGTCGAATTCGTCTTTGATTTGCTGGCGCGTATGTTTGGCCGTGCCGCGCATCAACATCGAACCGGCCAAATCCGCCGCTGTCGCGCGATTCATCAAACTTTTTTCGTCGCCAAAGCGCAGCGTCATGTTCAAGACTACCGTTGCGCCGCGCGTCTTTTTCGGCAGCAAAGTGTATTTGATGCCGGCTGCACTGGCGCGAACGGCCCGCGATTCGATGTTCGACGGCGAAGGATCGAAAGCTTCGCCTTCGACCACTTTCGCGTCGCCTTTGTAATCCTTGACCAAAGCCAACACGTCCGGGTTTACGGGGATTTCGGAGCGGTCGGCTTTCTGCGTAGGAATGAACTGGCCGAGCGTGCGGTTGGATTGTTTCAAGTAAGTCGCCGCCACGCGCTGCACTTCTTCGGCGGTCAGTTTGCGCAACCGGTCGCGATTAATGAACAGCAAACGCCAGTCGCCGTAACCAATCCATTCGCTCATTTCCAAACCGACGTCTTCCGAAGAGTTCAGTTTGAGTTCAATGTCTTTAAGCAGATTGGCGCGGGCGCGTTCGACTTCTTCTTTGGTGACGGGAGTTTTGGCGACTTGCTCAACCACATCGAGCAAAATCTTCTGCGCTTCGTCCAGCGACTGTTCCTGCCGAAGCTGCGCGCCGACCAGCAACAAGCTTGGCTCGCCGAAGATGATTGGGAAGTTAAAAACCTGCGCCGCCTTCTTGGTTTCAACCAAAGCCTTGTGCAAACGGCCTGAAGGTTGATCGGCCAGAATTTCCATCAGAACACTGGCGGCGGCAGCGTCAGAGTGTGAACTGCCCGGAATGTGATACGCGGCCATCACCATTTGCACATCGCCCGAACGCCGCACAGTGACGGCGCGTTCACCGTCCTGCGTAGGCTCTTCGGTGTAAATGCGCGGCAACACGCGCTCCGGTTTGGGAATGCTGGCGAAGTACTGCTGAATCAGCGCCAGCGTTTTGGGTTCGTCAATTTTGCCTGCCACCAACAGCACTGCGTTGTCAGGCTGGTAATAACGTTTGTAAAACGCCTGCAAGCGGTCAATCGGCACATTTTCCAAATCCGCTCGCGCGCCGATGGTGGATTTGCCGTAGTTGTGCCAGAGGTAGGCTGTCGAAAAGACCCGCTCGCTCAAAACGCCGAAAGGATCGTTTTCGCCCATCTCGAATTCATTGCGAACAACGGTCATTTCGCTGTCGAGGTCTTTTTTGGCGATGAAAGAGTTAGTCATCCGATCCGATTCCAGATCGAGCGCCCATTTCAGGTTTTCTTCGGTCGCGGCGAAGGTTTCGTAATAGTTCGTCCGGTCGTACCAGGTGGAACCGTTCGGGCGCGTGCCGTGCGCGGTCAATTCCTCCGGGATGTTGCCGTGCTTCGGCGTGCCTTTGAACACCAGATGTTCGAGCAGGTGCGCCATTCCGGTTTCGCCGTAATTTTCGTGTTTGGAACCGACCAGATAAGTGATGTTGACAGTGATCGTCTGTTTGGACTGGTCGGGAAACAGCAACACGCGGAGGCCGTTTTTGAGCCTGTATTCGGTGATGCCTTCGACCGAGGTGACGCGCTCGACACCCGCCGGCAAACCGCCTTGCGCCAGTGCGGCGGACGCCCAGCCCGCCAAAATCAAAAGACCGAACAGCACACGCGCCGCTCCGGTCAAAGCCTTCCTAAAAGCCATATTGTCCTCCAAATTTCCTGTCCAAATTGTCGTTATACGTTATAGAAGATACGGTCAGTGGGACGCGGACTTTCAACATCCGCGCAGGTCAAACGAAGGCGCGAAGCAATCAGTTCCGCCAGTTCCGCGCTCTTATTCAAACACGACCTTCAGAAACTTCAGCTTGCCCACTTGCAGCAAGACTTCCGTTGGGTGCATCGCGTCGAGTTCCA
>CAZRXE010001376.1:0-3679 GCA_964603695.1 uncultured Heliomicrobium sp. | reverse complement strand
GCCACGGTTCGATCAAAGGCGCGGTCGAAGCCGGCATACTCAAACACGGTGTGATGTATGAATGCGTCAAAAACAACGTGCCCTTCGTGCTCGCAGGCTCCATTCGCGACGACGGCCCGCTGCCCGACACCGAAATGAATTTGATCAAAGCTCAGGAAGAATACGCCCGCCACATCCAGGACGCGAAAATGCTGATCTGTTTGTCTTCGATGCTGCATTCCATCGGCGCAGGTAACATGACGCCTTCCTGGGTTCGAGTCGTGTGCGTGGACATCAACCCGGCGGTCGTGACCAAACTCTCGGATCGCGGCTCGCAACAAACCGTCGGCGTGGTGACGGATGTCGGCACATTTTTAAATCTGCTGGCACAACAATTGTGGGTATAAACCCTCGGAGGAAAGTTCATGGCTGACTTAATTAAACGCTCCGGCGTAATTGCATTGCTTCTCTTCTTACTGCTGCCTGTTGCAGCGCAAACGCCGACGTCATCCATGACGACTGGCGCTGACCGCGTGCGCGAACGGTACACGAAGTATGAATTTATGGTTCCGATGCGCGACGGCGCGCGGCTGTTCACTTCGATTTACGCGCCAAAAGACACGTCGCGAACATATCCGTTCCTGCTGACGCGCACACCGTACAGCGTCGCGCCCTATGGCATAGACAGCTACCGCGCCTCGCTCGGCCCGTCCGAGCATTTTGAAAAGGAAGGCTTCATCTTTGTCTATCAGGACGCGCGAGGCCGCTATATGTCCGAAGGCGAATTCCAGCAAGTCCGCCCGCACGTGCCCGTCAAGCGCAGCAATAAAGACATTGATGAAAGCACAGACACTTACGACACCATCGAATGGCTGCTGAAAAACATTCCGAACAATAATGGCCGCGTGGGAATGGTGGGCGTTTCTCAGCCTGGATTTCACGTCGCCGCGAGCATGATTGATTCGCATCCGGCGCTGAAAGCCGCTTCGCCGCAAGCTCCGACGGCGGACTACTACATCAACGACGATGTGTACCACAACGGCGCGTTCATGCTGTCGGCGAACTTCGGCTTTTACGCCGGCTTTCGCCCGCGCAAAGGTGCTTCGGAAGTTCCGGCGCAACAGCGCGTTCGATTCGATATGGGCACGCCGGACGGTTATGACTATTACCTGAAACTGCCGCTGCCGATGTCCGAATGGAATCGGAAGTTGTTTGATGGCGAAGCCACTTACTGGCAGGAAATCATTGACCATCCGAATTACGACGAATTCTGGCAGAAGCGCTCGCTGTGGAAGTTTATGAAGAACGTCAATTGCGCCGTGCTGAACGTCGGCGGATGGTTTGACGCCGAAGACCCGATGGGGCCGTTTCACATTTACAAAGCCGTCGAAAAAGAAAACCCCAAGACGGAAAATCTGCTGGTCATGGGGCCGTGGTCGCACGGAGGTTGGGGACGCGGCGATGGCGACAAACTCGGCAACGTGAATTTCGCCGTGAAGACCGGCGCGTATTTTCGCGAACAGATTCAGTTCGAGTTTTTCATGCGCCACTTGAAAGACAAGAAAACTGAATTGCCCGAAGCCTTCATGTTCCTGACCGGTTTGAACGAATGGCGACGTTTGCCCGCGTGGCCTCCGGCAGAAGCCAAGCCCACGACGCTCTACTTTCAAGCGAGTGGAAAGCTGGGAACCGCAGCGCCAACCGACGCCAACGGTTTCGATGAATATGTCAGCGATCCGAATCGGCCCGTGCCGCACCTGGGTTACATCAACCAGGGTTTCACAGGCGATTACATGACCGAAGACCAACGCTTTGCGGCCCAACGCCCGGACGTGCTGGTTTACGAAACCGAACCATTGGCCGAAGACCTGACCATCGCCGGCCCGATCAAAGTCAGCCTGAACGTTTCGACCACCGGAACGGATTCGGATTTCGTCGTCAAAGTGATTGACGTGTATCCGGGCGATTACCCGCAACCGCCGCCCGCCGCAGGCCAACCGGTTCCGTCAAATTCCGTGAAGATGGGCGGTTACCAACAGCTTGTTCACGGCGAACCGTTCCGCGGCAAGTTCCGCAACAGCTTTGAAAAGCCGGAAGCTTTTACGCCGGGCAAACCAGCGGCGATCAACTTCGCCACGCCGGACGTGTACCACACCTTCCGCAAAGGCCACCGCGTGATGATTCACGTCCAAAGCAGTTGGTTTCCGCTGGTGGATCGCAACCCGCAAAAGTTCGTGGACATCCCCAAAGCCAAAGCCGAAGACTTTCAGAAGGCCACGCAGCGCATTTACCGCTCGCGGGAATTGAATTCCTCAGTGACGGTGTTGGTGGAAGGACGAACGTTGCAAATCGGCACTGGACGCTGAGCAGAACAACACCGCTAAAGATTGCGACACATTATCTGAAGAACTACACTGCTTTTATGCAAGCAATCGAATTCATCACTGATCTGACGCCGGAGCCTGTGCTGGCAATACCGCAGGAAGTCGTCGCACAGCTTCCCAAAGCAGGAAAGGTTCGAGTCATTGTTTTGACTGACGGCGATTCGGACGATGCCGAATGGCGCTTGGCTGCGTACGAGCAGTTTATGCGCGACGACTCGTCCGAGGATGCCGTCTACGACAACTATTGAAAGCATGTTTGGCGAAATCTTCCTCTGCCAATTTCCGTTCACGACCGGTGCCGTAAGCAAAGTGCGTCCTGCGTTGGTGCTTTTCGATTTGCAGCAAGACGCCGTGATTTGTCGGGTAACCTCGGTTTTACGAACCGGCGCGCTGGACGTTTCGCTGAAAGATTGGGCGCAGGCCGGACTGGCCAAGCCCTCAGTCGCGCGGCTTGACCGATTGGTGACAGCGGAAAAAACGCTTCTCACCCGGCGTCTTGGGCAGCTTAGCGCCCAGGATGAAGCCGCCATCCGCGCTACCTGGAATCAGTATATGAAGTTGTAAGACGGGCAGGATCACAACCTGCCCCGCGCGCCAAGCAATGAAGATGTAGCGGCCATCTAGGCAAAGAAGTCGCCTCCCGTCAGCTACACCAACGGCGGCCACGGCATGCCGACTTCGATCCTTGAAGAGGTGAAGGATTACTACCAACGCATCCTCGACTTGTACAATGACCATCTGAAAGGCGATTTGAAGAAAAAAGCCGAAGATGCGAAAGCAAAGGGTGGGCAGCAGTGAAGAGGAAATAAACCGATGTGGCAACGACGAACTTTCCATGAGTGTGCTTCAGAACTGAGTGCAATCAGCGAAGACTTCAGGTCTGCGTATGCTGACAAATCTGGATGGGATAGCTCTGAACGGGAACGAATCATGCTGGATGCTTCGCAACGTGGCGTTGAGGTTCTTCGGATACTCGCACTGTCAGTCCGCAGCGAACAAGATTATCGTCTGACTGGCAACGACTCCACCCCAGTAGGAGCATTGAGGTCAAACGCAACTCAAGTAGAGGTGCTTGATGCGATACAAAACTACCGTCCACCATACAGCCAGCTAAATGGGTACGCGCCTCTTAGCTTACGCCAAGCTCTTAACAAGATTGCTCATGCAGATCCTACTGGAAGCGGATTCTTCGCCGACGAGAACGCTCACGACTTGATTCTCTCAGGTGTGAATCAGGGCAGCAGGTGGATAGCGGTGATTTCCTTGATTGAGTTGTGCAGTGTAATCAAGTCACTCCCTGATATACGCACACGTCG
>CAZRXE010001375.1:0-5146 GCA_964603695.1 uncultured Heliomicrobium sp. | reverse complement strand
GGTGTATTCGTTTTCGTTGGTGTGCGACATGATGACTTCGTCGGCGTAGATCATGGCGAAACGGCCTGTTTTGATGTTCTGTTCCTGCGACAGTGTCAACAGCGAATATAGAAACTTTTCGTCACACTTCAAGATTTCGATGAATTCCATCAAGCCGCGATTGGCGATGTTCAATTCGCCATCGAAACGATAGGCGCGCGGATCGGATTCGACACCGATTTCGCCGATAGTCGAAAGATCAATCGAGCCGGTCAGTTCGGTAATGTCCTGCGATTTCGGATCTGACGGTGCGAAAGTGCCGATGCCGATGCGGTCCTTTTCGGAAAAGGCGATGCGCTCAATCAGCACGTCTTCGTGTTTGCCGTGGTAAATGTGTTCCAGGTTGTAGCGGCATTGCGGGCAGAGTTCGCCTTCGATGTAGATGCCGTAATGCTTCTCGATTTCGGGCCGCAATTCCGGAGGGATCAGATGCAGCGGCTCTTCATGCATCGGGCAGTTTTTAATGCCGTAAACGGCACCGGCGTCAATGCGCGACCATTGTTCCAATCCGCGTTTGAGCAGGGAAACGACGGTGGATTTGCCGCCGCCAACCGGCCCCATCAGGAGCAGAATTCGTTTGCGGACTTCCAATCGCTGCGCCGCCGATTTGAAATATTCGATGATCTTGGAAATCGGCTCTTCGATTCCGAACAATTCATCGCTGAAAAATTTGTACCGCGTGATTTCGTCTCGTGTACCTTCAGCAATCTTTTCCGTGCCCGCAGAAAGAATCATTTCGCAAATACGGGCGTGTGAAAGAGAGGCCAATCGCGGATTGGCGGTTACCAGTTCGAAGTATTCGCGGAAGCTTCCTTCCCAAACCAGTCGCTCACGCTCGCGGCGGTGCGCTTCGAGCAGATCGCTGAGACTCAACTTCTTATCTTGCTCTGCCATGCTGCTACTCCTGGCCGCACGCCTCGCGTTCAGGATTGCCGGAGACAGACGGCCTATTGGGTGTTGGTTATTACCTCCGGCGGGGATTGCCGGAATTCTGCGGAGAAAGGAAAAGCCGTGAAAAAATGATTTTTCAACGGCACCGGTCGTTGTTCAATTTATCGTCCAGGCCTGATCTCGATTGTTTTTTGTCGTCTTGATTCAGCTTGATTCAGCCTGGTCGGGTAACCTCAATGGACAAGCGCAGTATAGCACAGCCTTGTCGGTTGCAATCAGCACCGCGTATGTAAAATCCGTCAGTATTGCAACCACCGAGAAGTGCTTCTTCGCTGAATTGTCGCGGAACTTATTGCAACTCCTTCATTAACTGTTTGCCGCCCGCTCATAGTTTCCTCGCTCTTGAGCAGAGCAAATTCTTCGAGGAAATTTCAGCCGCATAATAAGAGTTCAACTTTTGCTTCTTTTCCTAAGCCGTTGTCAGCCGTTCACATTTTCCTAAGCCGTTGTCGGCCGTTCACAAACGTCGTCAGCCGACTGCCAAATGTTGAAATTCAAACAAATCGGCCTCGGAGGGCGACGCCGTTCCGAGGCCGATTCATTTTTTACTCACTTTGTCTTGTGCGTTAATGCGCTCGTCCTAATGCTTTTAGTCTCGCCCGCTCGAATTCATCGCCCTTGTTCCATTGCGGTGTTTCATTGGCATTGGCCACACGCAACCCGATCAAAAATGCCAGCCGCCCTTGTTGGGTCATTCCGGTGAAGTCCCAGTTCAAACTGTATTCATCCGAAGGTTGATGATAGCGATGTTCGTTGTACTCAGCGAACTGCTCTTCGCCCCATTTTTCGCTATGGCCAACGAATTTCGATCCTGGTTCGAAGTTGACTGCCGGCACGCCCGCTTTGGCAAATGGGAAATGATCCGAGCGGTAGAACGATCCTTGTTCTGGATGTGCATCGGGCGAAATGGTCAGGTTACTTTCTTTGGCAACTTCTTCGATAACCTTGCCGAGCGACGAGCGATCCGCGCCGAGCGGCGTGGTGTCTGTTGTTTGTCCCAGCACATTCATCGAATCTATGTTGATGTTGGCAACAGTGTCTTTCAGCGGAACCAGTGGGTTGCGCGCGTAATATTCCGCGCCGAGCAAGCCCTGTTCTTCGGCGGTGGTGGCGATGAAAAGGATGGAGCGTTTCGGTTTGATGCCGAGCGCGCCGAACGACTTGGCAATGGCCAGTATGCCGGCAATGCCCGTGGCATTGTCCACCGCGCCGTTGTAAATGTTGTCTCCGGGCTGGTCTGGTCTGATGCCCAGATGATCCCAGTGCGCTGAGTAAACGATGTATTCATTTTTCAGCGTCGGATCGTTGCCGCGATAAATGGCCGCTACATTAGGCGAAGTCAGCCGCTGCACTTGCGCGCGCAGCGTCATATCCACTTTGGCGTTGAGCGCGACCGGTTTGAAACCGCGCGACACCGCCTGCTGTCGCAATTGATCCAGATTGAAGCCGCCCGCCTGCGCAATTTTGCGCGCGGTGTCTTCGGTCGCCCACGATTTCAACTTCAGTCCTGGCGTGTTGGCGTCGGGAATCAGACCGAACCGTTCCGCCCCCCACGAATTGCGAACGACGCTCCAACCGTATCCGGCTGATTCGTTGGTGTGAATGAGAATCGCGCCCGCCGCGCCGCGCCGCGCCGCTTCTTCATATTTATACGTCCAGCGCCCGTAATACGTCAGTGCCTTGCCGCCGAACAGATTCGGTTCGGTGGCCGTAGCGGGCGGATCGTTGACCATCATCAACAGTATCTTGCCGCGCACATCCACGCCTTTGTAGTCGTCCCAATTCGCTTCCGGCGCGTTGATGCCGTAACCAACGAAAACAATGTCGCCGTTGACCAGAACTTCGGTCTGTTCCAAATCCGTCCCGCCGACGAATTCGTCGGCAAAGCGGAATTCGCTTGCGCCCGCGCCGCTTTTGACGACCAGCCGGTTTGAAGGGTCGGGACGCGAACCGATCATTTGCACCAATTGAAAGTAGCTGCGGTCGGCGGCCGGCTCCAGCCCCAACGCCTCAAACTGCGCGGCGATGTATTTGGCCGCCAGCATTCCCCCACGTGCGCCCGGACCGCGACCTTCAAGCAGGTCGTCGGAAAGAAATTTAATGTGGGCGCGCAAGACGTTTTCTTCGATTTTCATCGCGGCCTGTTCGGCGTCGGTGGATTCGTTAAGTACCGCGTGATTTTCCGACATCACTTTGTCGAAGGAAGTGCGTGGCGGCGTTGCGGCGGCGTTGCGTGAGCGCCGGCCACGGCTACGCCGGCTGCTGCGGCTGCTGGTGGTCTTTTTCTTTTTACTGGCAGTGCGACGACGTTGCAAAGCGGCGGCTGTGGGTTCAAACGCGATTACGCTGTCGGCAAAGGCATCGAAAGGAAACCCCAGGCAAAAGCAAAGAATGAAGACGAAAGAACGAATGAAAGAAACACGACTTTTCATAGTACTCCACGAAAGAGAATTCCCAGCTTGGTGCTTGATTGCGGAACGAATTGTGTACGCAAAGCAAAATTTCCTTGATTGGCTGCGCGCGAATGCGCTTAAAGAAAGCATTCGCGGCAAAATACTGGGCAATCTGTACCTGAGCAAGCCAATAAAATCAAGCAATGCCTTTTGTTCCCTCACGCACGTTTCGTTACGAACGGATAGCTTGCACATCTCTAATTTTCGGGTTTACAGGGCTTCGGAGCCTGTGCTAAAAGATGCGCCGTGCCCAACCTTTGAAGGTCTGCGGTAAGATTCAAACGAAGCGCATCAGACCCTCTCGCTTCAGAATCCACAAAAAAAAGTAGTTGTCCACGCACCGCCGACCGTTTTTCCCAAAGCTTTTTCAGTAATTCACGGCGACTTCGCTTTCACCCGCGTTTTCAGAACCTGCGTGTCGCGGAATCCTCATCCTGAGCGCCTGAATTCAATTCATTCATATTTTTTGTCAACGCCTGACCCGGGCGGAGAGGAATTGTCTGCCCCGGAGTCTTGGGAAGAGGGGATTTGTGTTTATGGCCTCATATCTTTTAACCCATCGCTTTCAAAATCGCTTTCTTGGCATGTTCTGTTTGATGCTGTTTGTTGCGGGAAGCGGCTTGGCGCAAACGCTGTCGCTCGATGCCGAAGAGCAGATGGTTCAGAAACTCATCAATGATTACCGGGCGCAAAACGGGATTGGTCCCTTGCGTGTTTCAGTGGCATTGACGCGGGCGGCGGATTGGATGAGCGCGGATATGGCCGCGCGAAACTACTTCAATCACACGGACAGTCAGGGACGCGATCCTTTTGTGCGGATGACGGCCTTTAACTATAACTACGGCGGGTATCGCGGAGAAAACATCGCCGCCGGATACAGCGACGCGGCGCGCACGTTCAACCTCTGGCGCAATTCGCCTAGCCACAACGCCGCCATGCTCAACGCCAATTTCAACGTCATTGGCATCAGCCGGGCTTATAACTCGGCGTCCACTTACAAATGGTATTGGACGACAGATTTCGGCGGCTTCGTGGACGCAACGTTTGAAATCGGCGTCACCACGCAGAGCGTGCGCACGGTCAATGCGGGCAATTATCAACAAAGCGTCGCGCCGGATTCCGTCGCCGCCGCGTTCGGCTCGCAACTCAGTCAAACGACCGCCTCCGCAACCGGCTTTCCTTTGCCGCTGACACTGGCGGGCGTGACTGTCATGGTCAATAACCTTTCCGCCCCGCTGCTCTATGTTTCGCCGACACAGATCAACTACATCGTTCCGGCGAATACCGATCCGGGAACGGCGGCCATCACTGTGATGAACGGCGGTGCTGCCGTGGCCACTGGAACCGTCACGGTGGAAACCGTCAGCCCCAGCATCTTTACGATTCTAGCCAGCGGTAAAGGCGTTCCCGCCGCTCAAACCACTTTTGACGGTGTGTCGTTTCAAGCGGTCGGTTATTCGGATGGTTCGGCGCGCGTGCTGAGTGTCGGGACGGCGGCACGGCCAAATTACCTGGTGCTTTACGGAACAGGGTTGCGGCGGCGAAGCAGTATGAGCAATGTCCGCGTGACCATCGGCGGCCTTCAGGCGGAAATGACTTTTCTCGGTGCGCATTCGCAACTGGCCGGAATGGATCAGATGAATATGAAATTGCCGCAGGAAGTGCGCGGGCGCGGCACTGTGGATGTTGTCGTGACCATTGAC
>CAZRXE010001374.1:0-1670 GCA_964603695.1 uncultured Heliomicrobium sp. | reverse complement strand
TGTACTGACCGCGCAGGCCAATCGCTCCGCCGGCGAATATCAATCCAAGCGCTACGAACCGAAGTGCCAATTGTTTGTGGGTGGGGTTCATTCTTTTGCCCTCTTTATCGGATCGCCAGCGCGTTCGGCGGCGAAGCCACGCCGCCGAGTTTGTTGAGCGGCGCGGCGGTGAAGAAACATTCGTAGCGCCGATCTTTCGCGCAAGCCGCCGCGAGCGCATCCAGCGTGAACATTTCGCCGATAGGCATTCCCCATAATCCGATGATCGTGTCGTGCAAGGCTTCGTCTTCTTTGGGAAACGGGTTGGCTTCAAAACTGGGATTGTCGCTGCAAACGGCGGCGAAGTGGTTGTCCCACAAAAACCGCAGCGAAGCTTCGCCTTGCGTCATTCCGGCAACTTCCATCCCGCCGGGTTGAGCGAGCGCGGTTCGCTGCTCTTCATTCAGCGAGTCGTACCATTCAATCCAACCGACGCGCAGCAACAGAATGTCGCCAGGTTGAAACCGCACGCCTTGCCAATCCGCCGCCGCCTGCATTTGCTCGGGCGTGATGCCGTAGCGCACGCCGGGCGAATAGCTGATGCCGTGCGCGTCGGCGAAGCGGCGAAAATCAATCAGCACGGCTCGCCCCGCGATGCCTCGCCGCGCCCAGTTGTGAATGCCATTGCGCGAGTTCGTCGTGTCGGCGATTTGCTCTTCGGTCACGCCGTTGTAAAAACCATGTTGCCGATGGCCGTAATGCCGCAGGCCATCCCATTGCGACGAAGACTGTGTGTTGAAGTTGTCATACAAATCATCAAAGACGTTTCTTCGCCGCCGATGAATCGTGTGTTGCAATGTAGAGCGGTTGAACAGCGGCGGATGCGGCTTTTCCAGTTCCCAGCTCATCGGGAAGACTTCGCCTGTTCGCACAAGTTGTGCGGCAGCGGCTACGTGCTCAGGCGTCAGAAAATTCAAGGTTCCGATTTCATCGTCCTCGCCAAACACGCCCCAGGCGGAGCGGCGCGGATACTTCGCGTTGATCGGTAGTTGGTCGAAGTTCGGCAGTGAATCAGGCAAATGCATTCGCGTAAAACTCCTTTGTCCTTTGTTTTTTGATTGGAAAGTTCGGCGCGCCGTTCAGCCGCGAATGACGGTGATGGTGCTGCCAGCCGGCGAAATCTATAGACATCAAGAAAAACTTTTTCCTTCCACGAAGCCGCACGAAGGGGAAAACTCAAATGATTTTGTTTTTCTTCGTGAAACCTAGTGTGACTTCGTGGAAAACATTTACTTGAAAACCATAGAAAATCTTCAAAGAGATTTCTCCAACAAGGTGGGTTTCATATCGTCGTACAACCGGATGCTGCGTTCGATGATGTTGATGGCGTCGAAACGTCCCATAAAGCGTTCGACTTTGACCTGTTTGTTTTCCAGCGCCTTGTAGTCTTCAAAAAAGCGTCGCACGGATTTCAGCTTGTATTCAGGCAATTCGGAGATGTCTTTGTAATCGCGGTATTCGGGATCGTCGGCGTGGACGGCTATGATTTTGTCGTCCTCTTCGTTCTGGTCAATCATCTGCATCACGCCTATGGCTTTGGCGCGCATAATACTCAGCGGAAACACAGTCACCTGTCCCAAGACCAACACGTCCAGCGGATCGTTGTCGTCGCAATAGGTGCGCGGCAGAAA
>CAZRXE010001373.1:0-16098 GCA_964603695.1 uncultured Heliomicrobium sp. | reverse complement strand
GAGCGCCAGCGCCGCCGTCAGCAGCACCAGCACGGGAAACAACAACAAATTCGCGCCGACCGGCACTCGATACCAAATCATCAGCAGGCTGAGCAACACGAATGAACAAGCCAAATCCGCTAACCCGGCGAGCACTGCTGCCCCCGGCATCAGCAAACGCGGAAAGTAGACTTTGGTAATTAGATTGGAACTGCCCACCAGACTATTGCCGGCGCTGGTCAGCGCGTTGGAGAAAAAGGTCCACGGCAGCAAACCGGCGTAAGCGAACAACGGATAAGGCAAGTTGTCCGAAGGCATACGCGCGAACTTGCCGAAGAAAACCGTGAACAGCAGCATCGTGAACAGCGGCTGCATCACAGCCCACATCGCGCCCAGCGCCGTTTGCTTGTAGCGGACTTTCAAATCGCGCCAAGTCAGAAAATAGAGCAATTCGCGGTATTGCCACAGGTCGCGGAGTTGCAGCGGAACCCAGGCGCGGCGCGGTTCAATGACCAGATGCGGTTTCGTCAATTCGATTTCGTTCATTGGTACACCCGTCGCGGCTCGCTTCCGGGCAAACTTCATCCCCAGCAATTTCAACCGTAAAGGAAACCTCATCGCCGAGGCAGGCACTAAATTGTTGGGCGTCTTGTTGAGTGTGGAATCTCTGTCGGCGCGGTTCGCTTTAGTTCACCGAACCGTTTTTCCCGCTGCTGTCATCGTCGTTGCCGTAGTAATAGCGGTTGTAATACGTCGAAGAGTAATAGTAATCGTGCGGTTGCAGCTTGATCTGATTGATGACCACGCCCAGCAATTTCGCGCCGACCGATTGCAAGTGCGCTTTGGTGCGCTGCGCCATTTCACGCGAAGTGGTGCCGGCTTTGACCACGATCATCACGCCGTCCACCAGCGCCGACAAAATCAAGCTGTCGGCAAAAGAGGACACCGGCGGCGAATCAATCACGACGTGATCGAAATTGGCCGATAGAGCTTCGATCAATTGTTTCATCTTCGGCGAACCCAGCAACTCCGCCGGGTTCGGCGGCAGCGGGCCGACCGGCAGGACATATAGGTTCGGCATGGCGACTTGAATCAGCGAAGCCAGATCGGCTTCTCCCGCCAGGTAATTGCTCAGACCGGCGTTGTTTTTCAGCCCGAAGACGCGATGCACGCGCGGACGGCGCAGGTCTGCGTCAATAATCAAAACGGAAGCGCCGGTTTGCGCCAATGAAATCGCTGTGTTGACGCTGGTCGTGGTTTTGCCTTCGGCGGGCTGGCTGCTGGTGATGAGCAGCGTGCGCGGCGCGTGGCTGGCGGAAGACAGTAGCAGCGAGGTGCGCAATTGGCGATAGCTTTCAGCCAGCGACGAATTGGCTTCGACGTTGGTCAGCAGCAAATTGTCGCCGCCTTGAACGCGAGCGGGCAGCGATTCGCCGTTGTTGCCGTTGGCCGCCGCGCTTTTGCTGCCGATCATGCGACGAGCTTTGGCGGTGTTGTCCAGCGCCGGAATGACGCCGAGCGCGGGTAGGCGCAGGTAACGATCAATGTCTTCGACCGATTCGATGCGGTTGTTCAGGTAATCCAAAAACAACACCAGACCGACACCGCCGACCAGCGCCAGCAGAATGCTGAGCAGCACATTCTGTGTGCGTTTGGGCGCGACCGGCACACGCGGCACTGGCGACACTTCGGCAATGCGAATGTTGCTTTTCATCAAACCGGCGGCTGACACTTCGACGCCTTTCTGACTCTGCAACAGACTGTCGAGCAATTGCCGGTTGGAATCCACTTCGGCTTGCAGCATCTTAGCGTCAATCGCGCCGTGACTTTGCTGCATGGTTTCGGCGCGCTGCTGGGTGAAGGTTTTGCGCAGCCCGTCTTCGCGTTGCACCGCCGTGCGGTATTGATTTTCCAGCGTACTCAGGATGCGTTGGTGCGAGGCGCGCAATTCGCCTTCGAGTTGCTGCAACTGCTGCGACACTTTTTTGACATCAGGCCATTCGGGCGTGAATTCGACCAGCAGCCGTTCGCGCTGTTGTCGCAGCTCTGTAATCTTGATGTTCAACTCCTGAACAATCTGGTCGCGCTGAATTTCGGGCAGCGTTGAAACATCGCTGACGCTGCGGCTCAGTTCGTAAGCCAGTTGCGCGTTTTTCCGTTCATTTTCAGCCTGCAACAGAATGTGGTTGAGTTCGGACAGTCGCGAAGTCGTCGTGCCCTCTTTCTGACCGAAGTCCAGAATTTGGTGGTCGCGCAGGTAATTTTGCAACCGCTCCTCGGCTTCTTTCAGCCGCAGTTTGTAATCGGCGATGCTCTTGTCCAGATAGACAGCGGCTTCGCGGTTGGTGGCGTAACGCTCTTCCAAACTGTTTTTGATGAAGGCTTCGGCCCAGGTGTCGGCGATGCGGCGTGCCAAGTCCGGACTGCGGTGGCGGTAGAGAATTTCGACCAGCCGCGTTTCCCGTACAGGTTTGATTTCGACATTGGCCAGCAAGACGTTGATGAAATTTTCCAGCCGCTGCATTTCCACTTGCAGGTCGGATTCGCCTTCGGTCACTTGCAAGCCTTCGGGTTGCGAATTGAGCGGGCGCGAGATGCCGGGCAAGAAGTCGCTGTTGTGTTCCAGATCGAGCGCCTTGGCGACCAGGTATGCGATCTTAGGGCCTTGCAGGGTTTTCAGCTTGGTGTTGATGTACTGCGCATCGTCGCCTCCGCCCATGTTGATTTGTAAATCTTTCAGGTCAACGACGCGGTCTTCGCGCTGGATTTCGATCTTGGTCACACCTTCGTAAATCGAAGGCAGGCGCAGGTTGTAAATCGTCGCCAGAATCAGCGTAACGACGATGATGCTGATGGGAACCCACAGGCGGCGGCGGACTATGCGCCAGTAATCGCGCAGGTGAGTCTCTTCGCGTTCGACGGTCACGCCGCGTCCGTAAACGTAATCGCGCCGCAAGTCCATGATCGTCGCGGCTTCTTCGGGGGTCATCAATTTGTTTTTCGCTTCGTCCATCATAAGAGGCATAAGAGGCATAACCGGTCAGTCGTTTATGGCGGCAGGTTTGGAATAAACAAGGCATCGCCGCGCAGTGCTTAACGGAAAATGAAGAACGGCAATCCGCTGAGCATGTTGATGCTGACGCCGAGCAGATTGCGCGCCGCGAGTTTCGAGGCCGAACCGGGTACTTCGACAATATCGTTCGGCAGTAGCGCGATGTCTTCAATTTTTCGGCGCTGAATGTCATCAATGTTGTAGACGGTTTCCTTGGGTTGATCCGCGCCGGGAACCGAACGAATCAGCCGTACTTT
This sequence comes from uncultured Heliomicrobium sp., assembly GCA_964603695.1. Taxonomy (GTDB): domain Bacteria; phylum Acidobacteriota; class Blastocatellia; order RBC074; family RBC074; genus RBC074. The sequence goes on along the minus strand of CAZRXE010001373.1, from coordinate 12,810 downwards.
GCCGCGTGCGCCGTCGCCTGTAATGCCGCCCGCTTGCGCCACGGCTTGCGTCAGCGTCATGCGTGTAATCATCGGATAAGCGCCGGGTTTATTGACCGAGCCGGTGACGAAAAACTGATCGGCTTCGGGAATGCTGATGATGTCGCCGGGTTGGATGTAAGGGTTGGCTTCCTGATTGCCGGCCAGCAGGTCGCGCATCTTGATGGACGACAGCATCATTGCCGGATCGGCGGCACTGCTTTCAGCCGCTTGAGCCGGTTTCTCTTCCTCCGGGCAATAGCTGTGATCGGCGCTGTGAATGACGTGAATGCTGCTGCCCGCGCGATTGCTCGGGCCGCCCGCGAAAGTCATCAGTTCCAGCAGCCGTACGCGGCGTTGCAATTGAAAGCGTCCGGGCTGCGTCACTGCGCCGATGATGGCTACGGGCTGGCTTCGGTATTCCTTGATGAGCACGTCCACCTGCGGATCGCGCAAATACTTTTTGTATTTTTCGGCGATGGCGGAAGCCAGTTGAGTTTCGGTCAGGCAGGAAGCTTGAAAGTCTTCGATGAAGTGCAGGCGGATGCGTCCATAACTGTCGAGCCTGCGTTCGCCGCTCAATTCAGGTCGCCCGAAAACGCGCACGTCCACCAGATCGCCCGGCCCTAGGCGATAACTTTGGTCTGCATCTTTGCCGGTTAGACCAGCGGGGCGCGGTTCCGAGGCCGCTTGGATTTTTCCGTCCTGGGAAACGGGCGTGGCCGGCGGTTGCGCCGAAGCGGAAATGGCCGCAGTCAAACCGAAAAGCAAAGAAAACAAGAAAGAGGTGCAATTTCTCCGCAGCATAAATTTTCCTTTCACTTGAGCCGCTTCAACGCCTTCCTTATGCCGGTCGGCGGCGCGGCGTGTTGCCTGAGTCGGATGAAGTTTTACAAGGGGGAGAATGAGAGCGAATACGTTTTGACAGGCGTTCCAAGTGATCTTCAACCGACTCAATACCACAATTGCTCGCAGCGAGGGGGATTACATCAACTTTTGCCCGATGCGGTTTTCAACCGTTTTCGCCGCAAAATCATCGGGGCAAAAGTTGTTTCAAATACTAAAAAATGACTTTACTGATTGGGTGAGTGAAGTATCGCCGAAGCTCTCGAAGACTGTCAATTGCTTTAACTTTAAGGCTTTGTTGGGTTTCAAGCGCGCGGCAAACCTTGCTTGGAAAGGGGCGGATTCGTTAGTCTCCCGGTCGTTATGCTCACAATCAATCTTCGTCCGTTGCCTGTTCGTATACTGTTTTTTCTGGTCGTCGTTGCCGGTCTGGGCGCGCTGGTTTGGGTTGCCGCCGGCGCGGCCATCGGCGAAAGCGTTCTGATATTCGTACAACGAAATCCGAATTTATCGCCGGAAGCCAAATTGAAAGGCGTGGACACGGCGGTTGTTTACGGCGCGCGCGATTCGTTGGCGCATCTGGGGCGCGGCAATGTTTATCTGGCGGCGGCCAATGACGAACAGGGCGAAGAGCGTTTAGCAACGGCGTTGGCGGAATTGCAAACGGCGGCGCGGTTGAACCCTGAAGATTATCGTGTCTGGATGGCGCTCGGACGTGCGCTGGATCGCGCCGCCAAGCCGGCGGAAGCCAGAACCACGCTGGATCGCGCGATTGCGCTTGCGCCTAAACACTTCGATCCGCGCTGGGCACTAGGCAATCACCTGTTGCGCGCCGGCGAACGCGACGCCGCCTTCGCGCAGTTTCGCGAAGCGATGGCCGGTCGCTCCGTGGCCTTGCCGCTGGTTTTCGATTACGCCTGGGACGCCTTTCAAGGCGACGCGCGCGCGATTGTCGCGGCCATCGCGCCGACGGGGGAATCCAGAGCCGAGACCATCAAATTGTTGATTGCCCGCAACCTGCCCGCTGACGCGCTGGCTATCTGGCGCGAATTGCCAAACCGCACCGAAGCCGAAGCCAAACTGATGGCAGCGTCTTTTTTTGAAGCCCGGCAAATGAACGCGGCTTACGAAGCCTGGGCCACACTGCCGGCGGCGAACCGTCCCGCGCCAGATGAAGGTTCGTTGCTGGCCAATGGCGATTTTGAAAAGCAATTGGCGCTCAATGTGCCCGAACCTTTTCTGACTTGGCACATCGCGCGAACAATCGGCGTGAAAGTCTCGCTGGATCGCAAAGCGCCTTTCAGCGGCGGGCAGTCATTTCGCGTCGGATTTGAAGTCAGGGAGAACGTGCCGATGTCGTTGCTGACGCAAACTGTGCCGGTCAAAGCGTCCACGAATTACTCGCTGAGTTACGCGACAAAAACCGAAGATCTGCAAGGCTGGAGCATGCTTTCGGTGGAAGTGGTAAACGCAGGCTCCGGCAACCGTCTGGCCGCCGCCGCGCCTTTGCCGAACGGGACTCACGATTGGAAAGCCGAACAAATCAATTTCAGCACCGACGCCAAAACCGAAGTCGTTACCATACGCTTTCATCGCACGCCTTGCAGCGACCCGCCTTGTTTGCTGACCGGGCGCGTTTTGTTGGATGCGTTCAAGCTGCGCTAGTTTGGTACCGTACCGACCAACACGACTATCAACGCCGCTTGGTGGATCAAAGCTTTCTCAGTTTCACCCTTTGGATCGAATGATCGGCTCCTTTTTCCAGAATCAAATCTGCGCGGGTTCGTGTGGGCAAAATATTTTCGCGCAGGTTGGGGCCATTGATTTCTTCCCAGATGTCTAGCGCCGTTTGCCGCGCTTCGGCGTCGGAAAGGCTGGCGTAGCGGTGAAAATAAGAAACCGGATCGCGGAAAGCCGTGCGGCGCAAGGTCAAAAATCGTTCAACGTACCAGCGTTTGATGTACTCTTCGTCGGCGTCTACGTAAATCGAAAAATCGAAATAATCCGATACGAAGACGGGCGAAGGTTCAACATTGCCGATGCCGATCTGCAAAACGTTCAAGCCTTCGACAATCATAATGTCCGGTTGGCGGATGGTCTGCGCCTGGTCGGGAATGATGTCGTAAATCAAGTGCGAATAAATCGGCGCAGTTACTTCTTCCTCGCCGGACTTCACGTCGGCGACGAACTTGACCAGTCGTCGCCGGTCGTAACTTTCAGGAAACCCTTTGCGCTTCATCAATCCGCGCGCTTCCAGCACGGCGGTCGGGTGCAGAAAGCCGTCGGTCGTCACCAAATCCACTTTGGGATGATTGCGCCAACGCGCCAGCAAGGCTTGCAGTATGCGCGCGGTGGTGCTTTTGCCGACGGCGACGCTGCCGGCTACGCCGATGACATATGGCACTTTGGCTGTGTTGTCGCCTAAAAAGGTGTGCGTCGCTTCGTGCAGGCTTTGCGTGGCGGCGACGTAAAGATTCAACAGGCGCGACAGCGGCAGGTAAATGTCCTCGACCTCGCGCAACGACAGCCGCACATTGATGCCGCGCAAACTTGTCAGATCGTCTTCGGTCAAGGTAAGCGGCGTGGAGTTGCGCAGCCGGCTCCATTCGTCGCGCGTGAAATCCGTGTAAGGTGAGAGGGGCATAACGATCAAGTGGTTTTGTCGTGGCGATTGATGCGCTGGTAAAGCTTGCCCAGCAGCACGATGGCCGTCGCGGGCAGCCAAATCCAGAACAGTTCGCTTGCCAGCACGCGCAAACCGCGCACGCTGAAAAAATCCGGGCCGATGGGCGAAACGCGAATCGGTCGCCAGGGCACGAAATACCTTGTTTCATCGAAAGGCGCGAACAAGGCCACGCCCAATCCGCCGTCGGTCAGCGCATCCAGCGCCAAATGTGAAGCCGTCGCCAAACTGAAAAACATCGCTAGCGAAGCGCGGCTGCGATGCATCGAGTTCCAGTCCTGCTCGGAAAACGCCCATCGCGCAATCGCCCAGCCCGCCAATAGCGCGAATAGCAGCGAATGCGTAACGCCGCGATGCCCCCACACGCTGCTGTAAGGAATGCCGAACGCAAATGCGATCACGTCCAAATCCGGCAACACGGAACACAGCCCCGCCCACACCCAAAACCGCGCGGGCATCGGCTCTGTCGCGTAAGCCGCGCCGAGCGAAGCGGAGAAAATAGCGTGGGAAAAAATGGTCGGCATGTCGGTCAGCAGCCTGAGCAAACACCGTTCACAAAGTCGCTTACAGCGGCGGCGTGAAGCGTCCGTCCACGGCTGTCCATCCGCCATCCACGAAAATCACCGTGCCGGTGACATAGCTGGCAGCATCGGACGCCAGAAAGATGGCCGCGCCGGCCATCTCGTCCGCGCCGGCCCAGCGGTTGAGCGCGTTTTTCGCGGCGTAGGCGTTGTACCAATCAGGGCGGTCTTTGATGGGGCGGGTCAACGGCGTATCCACCACGCCGGGCGCGATGGCGTTGACGCGGACGCCTTGTTGTCCGAGTTCGGCGGCCAATGCTTTGACCATTTGCACCATGCCGGATTTGGTCGCGGCGTAGATGCCCTGGCCGGGTTCGACCACCTGCGAACGAATCGAGGAAAAAACAATGATGCTGCCGCTTCCTTGATCGGCCATCACGCGCCCGGCTTCGCGCAGCACGCTGAACGTGCCTTTCAGATTGACGGCCACAACACGGTCGAATTCGTCATCGGCGTAATCCAGAATCGGTTTGCGGACGTTGATGGCGGGCGTTGCGATAGCCACATCCACACGGCCATGTTTTTCGGCCACGGCTTGAAAAAGTGCTTTGACGTTGTCGCTGTTGATCACGTCCACGACGCGAGCTTCGGCGCGTTCGCCGATTTCCTTGGCCGTTGCTTCCGCCAATTCCGGTTTCACATCGCCGCAGACGACAAATGCTCCGTGCGCTGCCAGTCCTTTGGCAACGGCCTGGCCGATGCCGGAACCGGCACCAATCACAACCGCCACGCGGCCATCAAGTCGAAAAAGTTGTTCGTAGTTCATTTATGCTCCAAGAAGTCGGATTGTGGCGAGCGCCATTGCCTTGCACGATAGAAGCAAATGTTCCATCTCGCAATATTCGTCCGGCTGATGCGCCAGATTCAAGATGCCAGGTCCATAAGCAATGCACTGTTCGATGCCGGCGATGCGCGCGAAATGTTTTTGGTCATAAGTTCCGGGACTGGCAATCAGCGGCGGTTGTCGTCCGACGGAAGAATGGATTGCCGACGCCATCGTCCTGACCAGTTCGGATTCGGGCGGGGTCATCGTCGGATGAACAATCATCAAATCATTGAGTTGATAACGGAAATCTTCGTCGCCTGCTTTCAGGCTTTCGAGCAGGGCGATCAATTCGCCGCGCACGTTTTCAAAGTTTTCTTCCAGCAAAAAACGCCGGTCAAAAATCGCCCGGCAGTGATCTGCCACGCAAGGCGTTTGCAAAGCATCAACCGGCTGGCCGCCGAAGATGGCGTTGATGTTGACGGTCGCTGACCGCGCGCCGACGGGTTCGACGGGCATGTTTGTTTGCCGACGGCTGAGCGCGGGTTTCAATTCGCGCTCAATGCGTTCGATAAAGCGCGCCATGCGGTCAATGGCACTGGCTCCTAGAAAGGGCATGCTGCCGTGCGCCGTGCGTCCGACGGTGACGATTTCAAACCAGTAGACGCCGCGATGCCCAAGACAAATGCGATCGTAATCGAGCGGTTCGGTGATGACGACGTAATCCATCGTTTCGCGGCGAAAATGGCCGTTGCGCGCCAGATAAGCAACACCGGCAAAACCGCCGCTTTCTTCGTCCACGGTCGCGCTTTGTTCGACCGAACCGGCCAGACGAATTCCGGCGCGTCGAATTGCTTCCACGGCGAAGATCGAAGCGGCGATGCCTGCTTTTTGATCCGTCACGCCGCGTCCATATAAACGACCATCGCGCAAAATCGCCGCGAATGGATCTATCGTCCAGCCGTTGCCGGGTGGCACAACATCCAGGTGTCCGTTGAAATGCAGTACAGGCTTTACGTTCAGTCCGGCCATTCGCCCGATGACATTCGTGCGCGGATGTTGGCGCGTGCATTCGGGCAAGCCTTCGGCAGTGACGTATTCGACTTCGTAGCCGAACTCTTTCAATTTGCCGCCAATCAATTCGGCGCAGTCCGCGTAGTTTTCTCCGGGCGGATTGACAGTGGGAATGCGGACAAGCTGCCGCAGAAACTCGACCATTTCGTCGGCCAGGCGATCAACGCTGCTGAGGATGGCGGTTTCGGTTGCAGGGAGCATGGCGGGTAATTTTCAGTTGATGCCGGTGATGCGGATTCCTGAATGCGCTTTGTAGCGGATGTTGATGCCGATCAGCAGCGCGGTGATGGCTTCGACGGTACGTGAATTGGCCAGCGGGCCACCGTCCACGTAACGACAGCCGGGAATGGCCGCCACCAGAGGGCGAACGGTTTCTTTGGCGTCTTTCTTGTCGCCGCAAACAATCACGTCGCATTCGACTTCGTGCGCCAAATCGCTGAGAGCTTCCGCGCCGACGTTGTGAAAGGCAGACACGACTTGCACGGTGTCAGGCACTTGTTCCTTGCACTGTTCCGCCGCCGATCCCGCCCAGACGCCCAGCATCCGCGTAGGTTTGCCGCCGACGGCCGGTTCCAGCGGAACGGTCACGTCAATCAGGATGGTTCCCGGTTGCAGCTTGTCGCGGATTTCCTTGAGCGTGGCGATTTGCGCGGCGAAAGGAACAGTCAATACGACGATGGAAGCGTTGGCGGCGGCTTCGGTGTTGTGCGCGCCGTTGACGACGGCATTCGTCGCGCCGGATTTGGCGAGTTGTTCGGTCATTTCTTTGGCGGCATCGTGCGCGCGTTCTGCGGCACGCGAACCGACGATGACGTCAAATCCGGCTTGCGCCCAGCGCAAAGCCAAGCCTTTGCCCTGATCGCCCGTCCCGCCGATAATAGCAATTCGTTTGGTGGAGTGTTCATTCGACATAGCCGGATTGTAGCATCCTCCCTGCGCCGCAACCTATTTCACTTTCACCAAGACATAAGCACGGAAGGGCATTCAGAAGTGAGCGAGCAGAAGTGAGCGAGAAAGTCCAACCCACACAATCCAAATCCGCTTTGCTAACCATGCTCAGCGACGGAGTTCGTCGTTTGCGCCAGTGGCTGGCCGAAGAATTCACACCGCAACAAGCTCGCGTGGAATGGCGCGCGCTGGCCAGAACTTTTCTCAAACTCGGCGCGACGGGCTTTGGCGGCGGCGTGGCTGTGATCGCGCAAATTCGCCGGCTGGTGGTTCACGAAAAAGAATGGATGACCGAAGAAGAGTTTCTGGACGCTGTTTCGCTGGCGCAAAGCCTGCCCGGCGCGAACGCGGCCAACGCGGCGACTTATGTCGGCTTGAAGCTGGGCGGCTTTCGCGGCGCGCTGGTGTCGGTCGGCAGTTTCATTCTGCCGTCGTTTTTGATGATGATCGGCCTGACCATCGCCCACAGTTATCTTTATAAATTCCCTGACGCCCAACGCATCTTTCAAGGCTTCAACGCTGCCGTCGTCGGTCTGATTGCCGCAACTGTCGCGCGTTTGGGCAAAACGGCGATGCAGCAGCAATGGCACTTGGAATTGGGCGTAGCCGCCGGCTTTATGCTGGTTTTTACCGCGACCACCGTTGCCGAAGCCGTCTTGCTGGCTGGGATGATCGGCATCTTCGTGCAGTTTTATAAAACTCGCGCCCGGCAACAGGTGCGGCAAAAGTTTCGCAAAGAGCGTCAGGCCAGCGTTCGCACCGTCGCACTGGAACAACAAGCCCGCCAGCACGCCGCCGAATTGATCGAAAGCCAGGACAAACTGGCTGACGATTACAAAGTCGAAGTTGCCCTGCCCACTAAACCCGCCGCCGACGGCAAAGACGAGGAAAAACGTCCCAGCAAAGCCTTTCCCAAACCCGAACCGGAATCCGGCGACGCACAAACTGAAAAGAAACCTGAAGACGCCAAACCCGCCGAACGTGAGTTACAACCTCTTCTGCCTTTCGCCGGCAAAAAAGGCGTCACCGGCAAACTGCGCGGCTTCGCGCCGCTGGCCTTGTTGCCGTATCTGCCTGTGCTGCTGCTGATTGCTTGGCCAGTGCTGTCGAAACTGGTGGCGGTCTGGAAACTGATGATGATTTTCCTGCGCGTCGGTACGGTCACGTTCGGCGGCGGCTTCGTCATGATTCCACAGATCGAAACAGACATCGTGGACGTGCATCGCTGGATGAATCACCAGACCTTTGCCGACGGCATGGCTTTCGGGCAAATCACGCCCGGCCCGGTGCTGATTACGGCCACTTTCATCGGTTACAAAGTCGCTGGACTGATCGGCGCGCTGGCCGCCACAGTTGCCGCTTTTCTGCCGTCGTTTGTAATGACGGTGATCGCGGGCGCTTCTCTCAACCGCTTTCGCACAAACTTCCTGGTGCAATCCTTTCTGGCGGGCGTAGCTCCGGCGGTGGTCGGCATGCTGGCGGCGGCAGGCGTCAGCCTGGCCAAATCCGGCCTAAGCTCGCCGCTCAGTTACGCCGTCGCCACGCTCGCGTTTTTGCTGATGCTTCGCGCCAAAGTCCATCCCGTGGTGATTATCTTCGGCTGCGGATTGCTGCAATGGGCAGTGGCGCGCGGCTTTATCAGTTGGCTGCATATCTGATTTTTCGAGATGAACACTTTTCTGAATTCTTCCCAAATTGCTTCCTACCAACGCGACGGCTATCTGGTCGTCGAAAACTTCGCCACACTTGAAGAATGCGAACAGTTGAAACAACACGCTGAGGAATTGGTTGCTGATTTCGATCCGCAGGGCGTGATTTCCATCTTCACCACCAAAGAGCAAACGCGCACCAGCGACGATTACTTTTTGGAATCGGGCGACAAGATTCGTTTCTTTTTTGAAGAGGATGCTTTCGCGCTGGACGGCAGCTTGAGACAGAGCAAGGAACGTTCGATCAACAAAATCGGTCACGCCTTGCACGACCTCGATCCGCTGTTCGACCGCTTTTCGCGCAAGCCGGAACTGGCCGCGATGGCCGCCGATTTGGGCTTCCGGCAACCGCTGTTGCTGCAATCCATGTACATCTTCAAACAGCCGAACATCGGCGGCGAAGTCACCTGCCATCAGGACGCGACCTTTCTTTACACCGAACCGATGACCGTCACCGGATTCTGGTTCGCACTGGAAGACGCCACGCTGGAAAACGGCTGTCTGTGGGCGATTCCCGGTGGCCACCTCAGCGGGATGAAAAAGCGATTTTCGCGAGACGACGGCGGTGGAACCAAGATCGAAGTGCTGGACGCTTCGCCGTGGCCGGATGAACGGCTTGTGCCGCTGGAAGTGAAGGCCGGAACGCAGATCGTCTTGCACGGCTTGTTGCCGCATATGAGTTACGCCAACCGCTCGCCGAAATCGCGCCACGCTTACGCGCTGCATGTGGTGGACGGTACGGCGGACTATCCTGCATCGAACTGGCTGCGACGAAGCGCGGAACTTCCCGCGCGCGGATTTTAGTCCTGGGAGCGCCGACATCCTGTCGGCCAAACTTACATGCAACTCAAACTGAAAACCTGCACGATTCGCCCGTGGCGACGCGGCGATGAAGAATCGCTGGCGCGCAATGCGAACAACTACAACATCTGGCGCAACGTGCGCGACAAGTTTCCTTATCCTTACACGCTGGAAAATGCTCGCGACTGGATCGGTCTGGCTGCCGGCGAAGATCCGCCCAGCAATTTCGCCATCGTTGTGAATGGTCAGGCCGTCGGTGGCATCGGCTTGGTGTTCAAAGACGACATCGCCCGCTGCGGCGCGGAAATCGGATATTGGCTGGGCGAAGATTATTGGGGACGCGGCATCGTCGCCGACGCCGTGCGCGGCCTGACCGCTTGGGCGTTCGACAATTTCGATCTGCATCGCATTTACGCCGGCGTGCTGCAATGGAATCCGGCTTCGATGCGTGTGCTGGAAAAGGCCGGCTACCAATTTGAAGCCCGCCTGCGCAACGCCGTCATCAAGGAAAACCTGGTGATGGACGAATTCATTTACGCCGTCATTCGCGAGGAATTTTTATGACCGATTTGGGAAGACATTACCTGGACAACGTCATCGCGGAATTCCGCCTGCTGAAAAAACAGGGCGAACGCGCGATGGCGCAGATTGCTGATGAAGAGTTTTTCGTCACGCTCGATGCCGAAAGCAACAGCGTGGCCCTGCTTATCAAACATCTGGCCGGCAACATGCGTTCGCGCTGGACGGATTTTCTGACTTCGGACGGCGAAAAGCCCGACCGTTTTCGCGACCGGGAATTTGAACTGGACGCCGGCACAACGCGCGAACAGTTGCTGCAATGGTGGGAAGAAGGCTGGCAGCTTGTCTTCAACGCGCTGGAACCGCTGCAACCCGAAGACGCCATGCGAACCGTGATGATCCGCCAGGAACCGCACACCATCGTTCAAGCCGTCAATCGCCAATTGACGCATTACGCCACGCACGTCGGCCAGATCGTGTTTCTGGTCAAACATCTGAAAGCCAATGAATGGCAAACGCTGAGCGTGCCGCGCGGTCAATCCGAACAATTCAATCAGCAACACTTTGAACGCTTGAAGGCGAAAGCCGACCAACAACAACCACTCTCTCGATACTGAATTCATAAACAGGAGCACCACATCAAATGAGCGAATTAGTTACGCTAAGTCGTGCCGGCGAAATCGCCGTCATCACCGTCAACAACCCGCCCGTCAACGCCCTAAGTCCAGGCGTGCCCGAAGGCATCGCCGCCGCCATTGCTGAAGCCGCGGCGGATGCTTCGATCAAAGGCGCGGTGATGATTGGCGCAGGACAGACCTTCATCGCCGGTGCCGACATCAAAGAGTTCGGCAAAATCACCTCAGGCCAGCGCAAGGAAGGCATTAACTTTCTGGACGTGATTAAGTCCATCGAAGATTGCCCGAAACCCACGGTTGCTGCCATTCACGGCACGGCTTTTGGCGGCGGCCTGGAAGTGGCAATGGGCTTTCATTACCGCGTGGCCGTCGCTACCGCGCAAGTCGGACAGCCGGAAGTCAAACTCGGCATCATCCCCGGTGCCGCCGGAACACAACGCCTGCCGCGTTTGGCGGGCGTCGCCAAAGCCGTGCAGATGTGCGCCGACGGCAACCCGGTTTCTGCCAAAGACGCGCTGGCCGCCGGCATCATTGATCGCATTGTTGAAGGCGATTTGCTGGAAGGCGCGCTGGCTTTCGTTCGCGAAAAGCTGGCCGCCGGCGAGCAGCCGCCGAAAACGCGCGAACGCAACGAAAAACTCGGTGACGAAGCCGCCAACGCGCCGATTTTTGAATCCGCGCGCGCTCAGGCCAGAAAAGCTGCACGTGGTTTGATGGCTCCGCAGGCAGCAATTGACGCCGTCGAAGCCGCAACCAAACTTTCCTTTGACGAAGGCGTCGCTTACGAAAAAGAGCTGTTTCAAAAATGCCTGTTCTCCGATCAATCGAAGGCGATGATCCACGTCTTTTTCGGCGACCGCGAAGTGCAGAAGATTCCCGGCATTGGCAAAGACGTGCAGCAAATCGCCATCAAAAAAGCCGCCATCATCGGCGCGGGCACAATGGGCGGCGGCATTGCTATGAATTACGCCAACGCGGGCATTCCCGTCATCCTCAAGGAAACGACGCAGGAAGCACTGGATCGCGGCGTGGCCACGATTCGCAAAAACTACCAAAACTCCGTCAACAAAGGCCGCTTTCCGCAAGAAGTGATGGACAAGCGCATGGCGCTCATCACGCCGCAACTCAGCTACGATGGGTTTGAAGAAGCCGACATCATTACCGAAGCCGTCTTTGAAGGCATGGCGCTGAAAAAAGAAATCTTCGGCGAACTGGACAAAATCGCCAAACCCGGCGCGATTCTGGCGACGAACACTTCAACACTGAGCATTGACGAAATCGCGTCGGCCACCTCGCGACCGGAATTCGTCATCGGCCATCACTATTTCAGCCCGGCCAACGTCATGCGCTTGCTGGAAATCGTGCGCGGCCAGGCCACGAGCAAAGAAGTCATTGCCACTTCAATGTCGCTGGCCAAACGCTTGAAGAAAGTCGGCGTGCTGGTCGGCAACTGTTATGGCTTTGTCGGCAATCGGATGCTGCATCAGTACGGACGCGAAGCGCAGTTCCTGGTTGAAGAAGGAGCTAAGCCGCAGGACGTTGACGGCGCGCTGTACAAATTCGGAATGGCGATGGGGCCGCTGGCGGTTGGAGATTTGGCGGGATTGGATGTCGGCTGGCGCATTCGCAAAGAGTTCAAGCATCTGGAAAAGCCCGGCCTGCGGTATCCGAAAGTCGCCGACGAACTGTGCGAACGCGGACGCTACGGCCAGAAGACCGGCGCGGGCTGGTACAAATACGACGAAAACCGTAAACCGTCGCCAGACCCGGAAGTCGAAGCCTTGATTGAACAAATTGCCGCCGAACAGGGCATCACGCGCCGCACGATCACCGAAGAGGAAATCATCGAACGCACGCAATACGCGCTGATTAACGAAGGCGCAAAGATTCTGGCCGAAGGCATCGCCCTGCGCGCCGTGGACATTGATATTGTCTACATCAATGGTTACGGCTACCCGGCCTGGCGCGGCGGCCCGATGTGGTACGCCGACACGGTGGGACTGAAAAAAGTCTATGACCGCGTTTGTGAGTTCCACGCCGAACACGGCGAATGGTGGACGCCTGCTCCGTTGCTGAAGAAGTTGGCGGAAGAGGGAAAGACCTTTGCCGATTTCGATAAACAAAAGTGACGTGAGTTATACTGGTTACAGCAGCAACCTGATTTTGTGAGGTTAAAGAAATGCCTGTCACCATTACCTTAAACGACACTTTGGCGGTGGGGCCGGGGTGGCAG
>CAZRXE010001372.1:0-2112 GCA_964603695.1 uncultured Heliomicrobium sp. | reverse complement strand
GCGATGTGGACGTTGTCATCGCCGAAGCTTCTGCCATCTTCGATGAAATGCTGCCGAACCTGGCCTACCTGGACAAACCACAACACCCGCTGGCCTCGGCGCTGTTCATTTGCAGCGTGAATCTATCGCTATATCTGGCGCTGAAACAACGCGGCATCGGCTTGCACCAGTTCGGCAACGCCATGCTCAATGGCCTGATGCGCGCGCCGATTCCCGTTCCAACCGAAAGCGATGAAGTCCTTCAACAGCGGCTGACGTATTTCGCCGCTTTAGCCGAAGCGTCACAAACCAATGCCGCGCCGGGCGAAGATGTGATCGAATTCGTTAGCGGCGAGGGACAGCAGTTCGAGTGGGGTTACAACGTCAAATCCTGCGCCATCTGTCAGGTGGCTTCCAGATACGATGCAATGGATTTGGTTCCGTATTTTTGCGCCGTAGACGATGTGATGAGCGACAAAGGCAAGCAAGGTTTGCGGCGTACAGGCTCCCTGGCATTGGGCGCACCTCACTGCGATTTCCGCTATCGTCGCGGCGGCGAACCGCAGCCGCTGGCCGCGCTGTATCCTGAACAAATTCGAGTGAAAAACGAATGACGGCTCAATGCCTCGGCACGTTAAAAAAAGCGGTGGAGATATGCTGGGAAAACTGCCCCGCCTGATTGCTCCGCCGCTGCCGCCGGAATCAGTTCCGGCCAATCCATCTTCAAGAAGCTCTCACCGCCAACCAACAACACGGCCCCCACGACACCTGCGTGAGCCACTAATCAACTACTTTCTTCAGATAAAACAATCGTGCAAAAAAGGTTCTTTGTTAGTGGCCGTGAAAGCCCCCTATATCTTGTCTCAGCAAGAAGCGAAAGCATCACGTCCGTTCAGCTCCAGCCAGATGCGGCGGAAGAGGTTGGCCACGTCGCTCAATCCGTAGTAGCGGCGTTTGATGGCCTTGATCTTGTTATTCAAGCCTTCGATCCAAACGCTGTTTGAGCGATTGACGAAGTAGTTTCGGTGCAGACCACTTCAACCGTCGCGCGTAAGCGGTCGGGAATGTATTCGAGAAAGGCCACCACGGTTTCTTTCTTGCGCACTTCGAGCATGGCCAGAATGGCGGGTTCTCTTTGCGCGTCGCGCGTGCTGACGATGACGTCAAAATCGCTGTGCCCTTTGAGCAGCGAGATTTAATCCAGGCCGATGATCGGCATTGCTTGAACTCGCACCAATCCACTTCGCCGCGCACGTAGCGTAGCAGCAGTCCGCGCACGCATCCATCACCGATCTGGTGATTGTCGGCCAAGTCCTGGATCGTGCTGCCGGCCAGTTGCCGGAGTAGTGGCGCGTTCGCCACAGCGGTGACAAATCGCAAAGCCGCGCGTGGATTCGACCTCACAGCGGATTTCGCGCGAATTGATTTCGACGTTGAGAACCTTGATTTCGGAAAGATTCAACTATTGTTCGGCTGGAATGTTTATGAGTTTGCCCTGCCTGATGATTGTGGATTAGTGACCACAACATTTGGGGGCATCTCACGGACGCTAACAAAGAACCAGAACTTCGTTGCTCCTCATAGCTGAAAACGGCGTTGGCGGTTAGGGCGCGTTAAAAATGAACTTCCTTGTTTCAAAACCACAGATGAACACAGGAGAACATGGATTCGGCATAAAATCCGATCTGCGTTCATCCGTGAGTATCCGTGTTCATCTGTATTTCTTCCTTGATTTCGAGAAGTTAATTTCTAATGCGCCCTTACGATTTGAGGACTTCGGTTCGCGTCGTCAGCGCGTCAATGCGTTTTTCATTCACTTCGTATCCCAGCCCGATGCCGGTCGGTCGCGGAATGGTTCCTTGCGCCGTGACTTCGACGGGCGGCGCGATGATGTCTTCCGTCCAGTAACGTTTAGACGCCGAGACATCGCCTGGCAGGACGAAGCCGGGCAGCGTGGACATGTGAATGTTGTGCGCGCGGCCAATCCCCGCTTCGAGCATGCCGCCGCACCAGACCGGAATCCGGCGTTCGTGGCAATAGGCCTGAATTTTGCGCGCTTCGGTGTGGCCGCTGACGCGACCGAGTTTGACGTTGATGATGCGGCAAGCGCCTAGTTGTAGGGCTTTGCGCGCG
>CAZRXE010001371.1:0-27324 GCA_964603695.1 uncultured Heliomicrobium sp. | reverse complement strand
AGGCGCAAGGCTTCCAAAACATCCAATTGATCGTCTGCAATAAGAACTCGCGGAAAGGAATTTACTGTTTTCATAACACAAGAAGACTCCACGAGGTAACACGAAGAAGCACGAAGTATCGGTAAGTTACTTCGTGCTTCTTCGTGTTACCTCGTAGAGAATAAATAGTTACTCTTTCACCAACCAGCCGTCGGCCAGATTGATAACACGGTTGCCGTAAGCGGCATTTGCTTCCGAATGCGTAACCTGGACGATGGTCGTGCCTTCGTTATTCAAACGTTTGAATAGTTCCATGATTTCCTTGCCCTGACTGGAATGCAGGTTTCCGGTCGGTTCATCGGCCAGAATGATTCTGGGATTGGCGATGACGGCGCGGGCCACGCCGACCAGTTGCTGCTGTCCACCGGAAAGTTGATTCGGGTATAAATCCTTTTTTCCGACAATCTGAAACTTGTCCAGCACGTCGCCGACGATGGCTTCGCGTTCGCCTTTTTTGATGTCGCGGTAAGAGAGCGGAATTTCCAGATTTTCGTAAACCGTCAGGTGATCCAGTAAATGGTAGCTTTGAAAGACGAAGCCGATGTTACGATTGCGAATTTCGGCGCGGTCTTTGGGACGCATTCTGTGTATGGCCTGTTCGCCGAAGTAATATTCGCCCGTCCATTCGCTGTCGTGCATGCCTATGATGTGCAGCAGCGTGGATTTGCCCGCGCCGGAAGGTCCCATGATCGAGACAAACTCACCTTCCTTGATTTCAACCGAGATGCGACGCAACACGTAATACCGCTGCGCGCCTTGCGGATAGGATTTTTCGATGTTTTCCAAACGAATCATGACTTAAGCCTCTTTTGAAAATTATTCGCACCGTAACGCAATCATCGGGTCAACTTTCGTTGCCCGGCGCGCCGGAAAGTAACAGGCCACAAGCGCCACGACAACCAGCAACAACGCCACGCCTGCGAACGTGCCGCCATCGGTGGCATTGACGCCGAACAGCAAACTGGCCAGCACGCGCGAAGCGCCCAGCGCGCCGGCCAATCCGAGCGCCACGCCGATCAACACCAGCTTCAGTCCCTGGCCCAGAATCATCCGTAGCACGTCGCGCGCTTGCGCGCCCAACGCCAGACGGATGCCGAATTCCTGCGTGCGTTGTGAAACGGCGTAAGACATGACGCCGTAAATGCCAACCACCGCCAGCACAACGGCCAATCCGGCAAAGATCGCCAGCAGTACGGCGATGAAGCGTTGCGGCGCGACCGAACGCGCAATCGCGTTTTCCAGCAACTGCGGACGGCGAATCGGTTGATTCGGGTCCACCGATGTCACGGCTTGCCGGATGCTGTTAATCAAGCTTTCGGCGGACGCCTTGCCGCGCACCACCAGCGACATGCCGACGGCGGGCGTTTGCAGCAGCGGCGTGTAAAGCTCCGGTTGAAAATCGGCATTGAGTTCCAATAGTTTGGTGTTGCCGATGATGCCGACGATTTCGCGCGAAACCGCCTTGCCGTACAGCTTTTCTTCTTCGGGCGTGCCGATGGTCAGGCGTTTGCCGATGGGGTTTTCGCCCGGCCAGTAATGCTCAGCCAGCTTTTCATTGATGATAACCACGCCGGGGCGCGTGCGGTCGTCGGCTTCGGTGAAATCGCGACCGGCTTTCATCGGAATGCCCATCGCCTTGAAATAGTCCGGGCTGATGTCGTGATTGTCGGCAACCGGCCCATTGGTGTTTGGCGGTGTCGGGCGGCCATCAATTTCAAACGAAGTCGTGCCGCGCCCGTTGTTGAAGGGCAGATTGGTGACGGCAGAGGCGCTTTCCACTCCCGGGAGCGCGCGCACGGCTTCCACGGAGCGGCGGAAAAATTCAGCTTGTTGCCATTCGTCGGCGTAGCGCGCGCGCGGCAAACTGACATTGGCCGAGACCACGTTTTCCGCGCGGAAGCCGGGATTGACCTGCATCAGCTTCCAGAAACTTTTCAGCAACAATCCGGCGCTGACCAGCAAGACCAGCGACAAACCGATTTCCAGCACGACCAACCCGTTGCGAATCACTTTCAATCGTCCCGTGCCGGAAGCCGAACGGCTGGTGTCGCGCATTGCCTGACTCAAGTTGGTTCTGGTCATTTGCCAGGCCGGCAGGATTCCGAACACTACGCCGGTGACGACCGACATCAGCATCGTGAAGGCGACGACAAAGCGATCCATCGAAATCGCCTTCGGATTCGGAATCGCATCGGGGTTGAGTTTGACCAGCCATTCGATGCCGAAAGCCGCCAGCAGCAATCCGACCACGCCGCCGATCAGGCCGAGCAACAGGCTCTCGACCAGCACCAATCGAATCAAATTCCAACGCGAAGCGCCGAGCGCCGCGCGAATGGAAATCTCTTTCCAGCGCACGGTCGCGCGTCCCAGCAACAGGCTGGCGACATTGACGCAGGCGATTAACAACACCAGCACCACTGCGCCGAACAGAATCCAAAGCGGTTTTTCGATGTCACCGACCATTTGCTCGCGCAGCGGTTTCACCTTGAATCCGAAGTCGCGCAGTTTGAAGTCGCCCGCCAGTTGCCCCGCCACGGCGGTAGCATCGGCTTGCGCTTGCGCCAGACTGATACCGGGTTTCAGCCGCGCCACGCTTTGCAAAAATGAAGTGCCGCGCTGGTATTTCGATAGGTCGAGCGCCATCGGCGTCCAGATTTCGTTATTGAAGTTTGGAAAGGCGAACTGCGGCGGCAGAATGCCGATGACGGTGTGGGCTTCGCCGTTTAGTTGAATGCTCTGGCCGAGCATCGCCTTGCCGCCGAAGCGGGTTTGCCACGCGCCGTGACTGATGACGGCGACGCGGTTTTTGCCCGGCTGGTCTTCTTCGGCCGTAAACCAGCGTCCCTGCGCCGGCGTCACGCCCGCCACACGCCCGAAATCCGCCGACGCCGCAATGCCGTTCAAGGATTCCGGCATGCCGTTGCCCGTCAAGGAAAAGCTCGTGTACCGAAACGCCGCATGTGCCTCGAAGCTCTGGCTGCGCGTGCGCAAATCCGTGAAGTTGTGCGGCGAAAGCGATGATTCCGCCTTTGCACGTTCATCGCTGCTCCAAACATAAGTGATGCGCTCCGCGTTCGGATAAGGCAGAGGACGCAACAACAAGGAATTGACCACGCTGAACACCGCCGTATTCGCGCCGATGCCCAACGCCAGCGTCAACACGGCAATCACGGCATAACCCGGATTCTTCCACAACATGCGGAAGCCATAGCTCACATCTTTCCAAACGTTGTTCATTCCTTCTCCTGCTTGATTCCGCGTTATTCGTATCTCAGTGCCACCATCGGATCCACTTTCGCCGCTCTGCTTGCCGGAATCAGACAGGCGATCACCACCACCAATCCCAGCAACAAAGTCACGCCGACAAAGGCCACGGCATCTGTCGAACTGACGCCGTAAAGTAAATTCGCCAGCAACCGCGTCAGGGCGAAGGCCGCCGCGATTCCCATCGCCATGCCGACGGCAGCCAGTTTCAAACCTTGATTCAACATCATTCCGACCACGTCACGGCGTTGCGCGCCCAGCGCCAGGCGAATGCCGACTTCGCGCGTGCGCTGCGCCACGGAATAAGACATCACGCCGTAAATGCCGATGGCCGCCAGCGCCAGCGCCAACGTGCCGAACGCGGCCAGCAACCAGGCCACGGCGCGCGCCGGAAAGAGCGAAAAATTCATGTGCTCCGCAAGCGTTTTCGCGCCGGTCACGGGCAGGTTCGGGTCCGTTGCGCGAAACTCGTTGCGAATCGCGCCCATCACTGTTTCGGGCTTGACGGTGGTTCGCACCACCAGAATGTTGTAGGCCAACTGGCTGCCCAGCGGAAACCAGATAAAGGTGCGCGGCTCTTCGCCGATTGTCCAATACTTGCCGTCTTTGGCAATGCCGACAATTTGCCAGGGTTCGCCTTTGGAACTGGTGCGGAAACGTTTGCCGAGGGCGTTTTCAATCGGATTGCCGCCGGGAAAGAATTTGCGCGCGAAGCTTTCATTGACCACCACCGAGCGCGTTGTGCCGTCTTGATCCTGCTGATTCAAATCGCGTCCGGCCAGTAGCGGCGTGCCGATGGTTTCCAAGTAATTCAATCCGACGCTGCAATTCATCGAGGTCGGCGCATTGGCTCCGCGCTCTTCCGGCGCGCCTTCGATCAAAACGCTGGTTCCGTTGTAATTCATACTCAGCGGCAACAAATCCGTCAGACTGGCCGATTTCACGCCGGGCAGAGCTTCGATGCGGTTGAGCAATTGTTTGCGCGCCTGCACGCCGGTCTCGGTTTGATAGCCTTGCATGCTGAGATCGAAGTTCATGGTCACGGCGTTTTCGGGATTGAAGCCGGGATTCAATTTTTGCAATTGCTGCAAGGCGCGCATCGTCAATCCGGCGGCAATCAGGAAAAACAGCGAAACGGCGATTTGCGCTACCACCAGCGAACTGCGCAGCCAAGACCGCCGCATGCCCGATTGCGAAGCCACATCTTTCAAAGCCGGAACCAGGTCCGGCTTGGTCGCTTGCAGCGCCGGAACCAGGCCGAACAGCACGCCGGTGACCACGGCGACGAACATCGAGAAAATCAGCACGCGCCAGTCCACATGCAATTCCAGCGTGATGGGAATATCCACCGGCGGTTTCAATCCAATCAGCAAATCAATGATCCAACGCGCCAGCATCACTCCCAACAAGCCGCCCGCCGCGGCCAGCAAAACGCTTTCGGTCAAAAGCTGGCGGATGATGCGCGCGCGGCTCGCGCCGATGGAAAGCCGTATGGCGATTTCCTTGCTGCGTTCGGCGGCGCGCGCCAACAGCAAATTCGCCAGGTTGGTGCAGGCAATCAACAACACCACCACCACCAAGCCCATCAGCGCAAAAGAAACGCCGATCATATTGTTGCGCAGCGAAGGCAGGACAAATCCCGGCGGCGTGATTTGAATCTTAAAGCCTTCGTTTTCGTTCGGATATTCTTTGGAAAGCTGGGCGGCGGTCAGATTCAACGAAGCTTCGGCCTGCCTTGCGCTGACTCCCGGTTTCAGTCGTCCTACACAAAAAATGTTTTGCGTCCCGCGCCGATCCAGCCAATCGGCTTCCGGTTCGATCCACTTTTGCATGGCAAAGGGCACGAACACTTCCGGCGTGTAGATGACCTCCGTGCCTTTGAACCCAGCCGGTGCCACGCCGATGATTTTGAACTGTTTGCCGTTGATCAAAACTTCGCTATCAATGACCGAGGCGCTGCCGCCGAACCGCTGTTGCCACAACGAATGGCTGATGACCGCCACCGGATGCGTCAGCCGCGTAATGTCTTCTTCGGGCAAGAAGGTTCTGCCGGCGGCGGGCTTCACGCCCAGCACGTCGAAGTAATTGCCCGACACCATGTAGCCCCAAACTTTTTCGTTGTTGCCGTTCCGGCTCAGGCTCATCGGCGAAAACCTATAGGCCAGCAAACCCGACAGCACGTCGTTGCGGTCGCGAAAGTCTTTATAGTTCAGATAAGAGTGCGCGAACATCTCTCCATCGGCTTTCAGCGCGGCGACGGACACCACTTGTTCGGGATTCGACACTGGCAAAGGCCGAAACAAGATCATATTCACCAAACTGAAAATCGCCGTATTCGCGCCAATTCCCAGCGCCAACGACAAAATCGCCACCAACGAAAAGCCCTTGCTTTTCAGCAAGCGGCGCACACCGAATCGAACATCTTGCAGCAACGTTTCCATAATCATTCCCTCGTTTGACGTTTTGACCTCATCGGCGCACTTACCAAATTCCGTGCCTCGTGCCGGAGGACTGTAAATCCAACTGCCAATGAAGTTGAATGAAAAACGGGAAAACTGGAAACAGGGTTTCTGTCCGATTCTGGGATGCCAATGTCCCACGACTGAGAAATTACAGATTTTCCAACAGATCGGCCAAGCTTTGACGCTCTCGTTGCGGTGAAAAATTCAACGCCTGGCCGTTACACCAGGCATTCAACCGTGTCAGAAAATTGCTGTCGGTTTCAGCCTGCCACAGCAGTTTGGCCAAACCGCGCGTGTCGCCGACTTCAAAATAACCCGGATAGCCTTCGCCCAGCAGCCCGACATTGCCGGGAATCCTCGAAGCGAGCACGGGCACGCCGGCGACGATGGCTTCGGAAACGGCGTTGGCCCCGCCTTCCAAACGCGAAGAGTGAACGCACAAATCACTGTGCTGCAAAATTCGCCAAACACGCTCCGGCGAAAGTTCGCCCAGCCAGCGGTAACGCGCATTGGCGCGCATCTCGCGTTCGGCGCCGACGGCCATTCGTTCGTCCATTGCCGCGCCGAGGTGGACAATTTCGATTCGCGAAGTTTTGGGCAACAACCGGGCCGCTTTCGCCGCACGAAACGGGTCTTTCACGTCGCGCAAATGGCCGATGACGCAAACCCGGAAAAGACGGCTTGCAGGACGCGGCGGAAAAACTTTTTTAGGCGGTTCGACCGATTGATAAATGACGTGCGTTTTCGCGTGAAAACGCGGCGGCACGTCGTCGAGCGCCTTCGGCTGCAAGACGATCAAGCGCGTGGCCAGTTCCAGCGACAACAGCGCGCGGCGACTGCGGCGCAAGTCGCGGTAAAGATCGGTTCCGGTCAACGCCACGATCAACGGACGTTGCGGATGTCGGCGATGAAAGTCGCGAATCGAATCGAAACTGCGTTTGGCGTGTAGTGCAATCAACAAATCGCAGGGCTGGTCTTCGTAAGTTTGCGCGATCAACACTCTGTGGCCGAGTTGACGTAACAGTTTCGCCCAGCGCAGCGCCGTGCGCCGATTACCGTGGCGCGAACCTGGCGGAGCCGGCGTGACGATGCAAATCCTCATTTGGCGCAGGTGCGAAAGCCCGCCCAAACATCCCGACGGTCCGGTTTGTAAAAGTTGCGATAGCCCGCGCGAATCAGCCGCGACCGCGTCGCCCAGCAACCGCCGCGCAACACCTTATGATCGCCAAACCACGGCGCGGAATATTCCTTGTAAGGCCCCGGCGCGAAGCCCTCGAACGGCGCAAAGTCCGTCGCCGTCCATTCCCAAACGTTGCCGATCATTTGCCGAAGCCCGAACGGACTATCACCGGCAGGCAAAGCATCCACGGGCAACAAACCTCCGTTCGACCAATCCAGATTCGCGCGCTCCGGCGTCGGCGCGCCATCATCTTTGTGGGGCCAAGGAAACTTGTGCTTGTGACCGACGGCATCCAGCGACGCAGCCATTTCCCACTCCGCTTCCGTAGGCAAACGTCGCCCGGCCCAGCGGCAATAGGCATCGGCCTCAAACCAATTGACATGGATCATCGGCAAGAAGGATTCCAGCCGAACCCAACAATCAAACACCTTGCGCTGCCATTCGCCGTCCATTCGCCGCCAGTACAGCGGACGTTCGGCGACAACGCTTTCGCGCCAACGCCAACCCGCATCACTCCAAAACTCCCGGCAGCGATAGCCGCCCGCTTCCACAAAAGCCAGAAACTCCGCATTACTGACCGCCGTGCGTGAAATGACGAAGGGCGCAACCGTGACATCATGCGCCTGCAATTCGTTGTCGAATACAAACCCCGAATCCAACTCGCTTCCCAACTTGAAACATCCGCCCGGAATCAACGCATCTTCTGTGTCCCCATCTCCCAGTCTCCCCGTCTCCCCATCCCTCCGTCTCTTCGTCTCCAGCAAAGGCGCGCTGTAACCAAGCGTCTGCCGCGTGTAGGTGATGGCTTCGTTGTGCATGTCTTCGTGCAGCAGCGAAAGATGCAAAAAGTAATTGTCGTCGTAACCGGCGGCGTCCGGCGGCGGCGTTTGTTTCAAGACGGCTTCAGTGACGCGATCCAGTATTTGTTGCGTGTATTCGATGGTTTGTCGTTTTGACGGCAGCGGCAAATCCCAGCGCGTGTTGTGATGTACACGCGCCGAATCGTAAAGCTTGTCGGAATGGAGACTGGCGGCGGGCTGAATCGGTTCACGCCCGCGCAAATGGCGCAGCAACCAAAACTCCTGAAAATGCGAGACGTGCGCAATCTCCCAGCGCAACGGATTCACGATGGCCAATCGCGGCCCGATCATTTGTTGGTCGTCCAAATCGCCGACCAGTTCCAGCAATCGTGCGCGCGCTTCGTGCAAATGAGAGATGAGTTGTTCGGTGGTCAGTTCGGAGCGAATGACTTTCATGACGGCTACACTTTGCACGCCAAGCCGCCAAGCCACAAAGCCGCTCTTTCTCTTTCTTTGCGTCTTCGCGGCTTGGCGTGAGCAGGATTTTTACAGTGTCCTGGCACAGCGGAACCCGGAAATCATCCAGCGTTCCGGCGGATTGAAAAAGTTGCGGTAGGTCGTGCGAATGTGAATGCGCGGCGTGGCGAACGATCCGCCGCGCAGGACTTTTTGACCGACAAACCATTTGTCGTTGTACTCGTTGAATTCCGTGACAAAGCCGGGATAGGGCGCGTAATCCGAACTCGTCCATTCCCAAACGTCGCCGATCATCTGATGACAACCGTAAAAGCTTTGGCCTTTCGGATAAGCTCCCACCGGTGCCACGCCCCACAATTGATTTTCATACAAGTTGGCGTTTTCGGCTGCCGGCGCGGCTTCGCCCCAGGGAAAGGCTCGCTTTGCGTTTTGCGCGGGATCAAAACAAGCAGCCTTTTCCCATTCGGCTTCAGTCGGCAAACGTTTGCCAGCCCATTTGGCAAAGGCCGCAGCTTCAAAATAACTGAGGTGCGTGACAGGTTCGTTGGCTTTCGCCCGCGCCGGATGCAAACCGTGATAATCGCGCACCATCCATTCGCCGTCGTGACTGTTGCCTTCGCGTTCCCAATACAGCGGCGCTTGCCATTGTTCGCGGTTGACGGCTTCCCAGCCGGTCGAAAGCCACCAGCGATAATCGCCGTAAGCGCCGTCGGCGATGAATTCCAGATACTCGCCCACGCTGACCGGCGCGCGATCAATCACAAAGTCCTGAATAAACACCGTGTGTTGCGGCTTTTCGTTGTCCCAGGCGAAATCTTCGCCCGCGTAGCCAAGCTCGAACAAGCCGCCTCCGATTTCAACCATTCCGCCAATTGGTTCAGCCACGATTGGCGCAGCCGTCACCGGCGCTTCGTACAAATCGCCCAGCAGATGTTTGATGTCGTAAACCAGCAATTCCTGATGCTGAATTTCGTGCTCCAGCCCCAGCCGCACCAGCGCCAATACTTCCGCTGCGTTTTCGTGTTGATCCATTCGATCGAGAAACTTCAGCATTTCGGCGTCAACGTGGCGACGATAGCGAACCGTATCCTTGACCGTCGGACGCGAACGAGTCCCACGCTTGGCCCGCAGGATGCGTTTGCCGAATCCTTCGTAATAGGAGTTGAAGTAAAACAAATAGTCTTCGTCAAAAACCCGATAGCCCGGCTGATAGGTTTGCAGCAGCGTCTCGAAAAACCAGCTTGTGTGGCCGATGTGCCAGCGCGGCGGCGACATAAATTCGGCGGTCTGGATAACGTAATCCTCGATTTCCAGCGGCGCGACGATTTGCATCGTTTGCTCGCGAACCTGCTGAAAGAGTCTGGTGATGGCCGCAGCCTCCGCCGAAGTTTGCGCCTTCCTGGTTTTGGCAGTTTGCATTTTTCCCTCTCAAAGATTCAGCAAATTGTTCAGCGATTCGGCCAGCGTCGGATGCGCGAAGATGGCGTCTTTGAGCGCGGTGTACGGCAGTTTGCCCATCATAGCGATTTGCAGCATGGACATAATTTCGCCGCCTTCCACGCCTAGCACCGCACAACCAAGAATCTGTTTTGTTTCGGCGTCAATCAGGACTTTCATGAATCCGCGCGTTTCGCCCATTTCGATGGCACGGGCAACATAACTCATCGGCATCTTGGCGATTTTGATGTTCAAGCCTTTAGCGCGCGCTTCAGTTTCGGTCAGCCCCACGCGACCAAGCTGCGGATCAATGTAAACCGTGTACGGCACCAAGCGATCTTTGATGGTGACGTTGCCGTGTTCGATCAAGTTCGCGCGGATGATGCGGAAATCGTCGTAACTGATGTGCGTGAATTGCGGCCCGCCTTTCACATCGCCAAGCGCGTAAACGCCTGGAACGTTCGTTTCCAATCGGTCATTGGCTTTGATGAAGCCGTGTTTGTCGGTTTCGATTCCGGCGGCGACCAGATTCAATGCTTCAGTGTTCGGCACGCGCCCGGCGGCGGCAAGCAAATGCGAACCGGCAATCGTTCGCTCGCCTTCCGAAGTTTTCACTGTCAACTGAATCCTGCCGTCCGCGCTGCGCATCACGTTGACGGCGGCGGAATTGAGCAGCACTTCGATGCCGTCTTCGCGCAGGATTTTGGCGACTTCATCCGCTACGTCCTGATCTTCGCGACCGAGCAATTGATTGCCGCGTTGCACCACGGTCACGCGCGAACCGAAGCGACGAAACATCTGGCCGAACTCCAAACCGATGTAACCGCCGCCCAGCACCAACAAATGCTCTGGCAATTCATCGAGTTCCATGATCGAAGTCGAATCAAGCACGGAAACGCTTTCAATGCCCGCAATGGCGGGCGTGGCCGGACGGCAACCGGTGTTGATGAAAATTTTGGACGCGGTCAGTTCGCGCGTGCCGCCGTCGTTGAGTTTGACGGAAACGGAATTCGCGCCGATGAAGCCGGCTTCGCCGAAGATCAAATCCAGATTGGCGGTATTTTCCAGTCCGCGTTGACTGCCTCCGCGAAAATCATTCACGACGGATTGTTTGCGCCGCCGGACTTCGGCGAGATTGACGGAGATGTCGCCTGTGCGAACGCCATAATCAGCGGCGCGGCGAGCTAGATAGGCCACGCGAGCCCCGGCGACCATTGTTTTGGTCGGCGTGCAGCCGACATTGACGCAAGTGCCGCCGACGTGCAGCCGTTCGATGACGGCGGTTTTCCAGCCTGCGTTGGCCAATGCGATGGCCAGCGGTTTTCCGGCCTGACCTGTGCCAATGACGATGGCGTCGTAAGTTTCGGGATTCGGCATAATTCCTCCTGAGCTTATTGTGTCACACCTGAATGCCAAGAGGTTTGAGCGATATTCCTGCCGTTTCAGCGGCCAATCGCGAACAAATCTTTTTCGGCGCGAACGAACATCATCCCGCCGGAAATAGCGGGCGTTGCCATCAACAACTGGCCGACGCTGTTTTTGCCGAGCAATTCAAACTTCGCTCCGGCTTTGACGATGAAAATGTCACCGTCTTCACTGGGCAGATAAATCTTTCCGTCCGCTGCCACGGGCGAACCGCTGAAGCCGCTGCCTTGATGCGGAATGCGCTGCTGATACTTTTCTTCGCCGGTGGCCAGATCGAAGCAGGTAAAGATGCCTTCGTTTTTCAGCACGTACAGCAGTCCCTGATAAATCAGCGGCGTGGGCATGTATGAACCGACTTTCTGGCGGCTCCAGGCGATGTGCCCGCTGGAAGTTTTATCTTTCGGCAAAGTGATGTCACCGCCGGCTCCGGCGCGAACGACAAACAGCGGCGCGTTCGGTCGGCGTCCGCTGGCAACGACAATCAAGTCGCCGGAAAAAATCGGCGTCGGCGCGGTGATGTTGGAACTTTCACCCAGCCGCCATAACTCTTTGCCGGTGTCGGGATCATTGCCGCGGATGAAATTCGGCGCATTGGTGATGAGTTCCGCGCGGCCTTTGCCGGCGTAAACCGTCGGCGTCGCCCACGAAGGCAGTTCGGTGCGCTCGGTTTTCCAGACGGTTTCGCCGGTTTTGATGTTGACGGCCATCAGGAAATCTTCTTTGGACGTGTCGCACTGCACGATGACCAGGTCTTTGTAAATGATCGGGCTGCTGGCCGTGCCCCATTCGTATTCGGGCAAGTCATACGCGCCGACATCCAATCGCCCCAGATCTTTTTTCCAAACCGGCTTGCCATTCATATCAAAGGCGTACAGCCCTTGTGAACCGAACAACGCGACGACGTAGCGGCCATCCGTCGCGGGCGAGGA
Source organism: uncultured Heliomicrobium sp. (assembly GCA_964603695.1). GTDB lineage: Bacteria > Acidobacteriota > Blastocatellia > RBC074 > RBC074 > RBC074. Next base: position 15,311 of record CAZRXE010001371.1, on the reverse strand, counting down.
ACTGGCATAAGTGGATTTGACGTGGCGCTTTTCCAGCGGCACGCCTTCGTAGGCAACTTTGTCCCAGAGGATTTTGCCTGTCTTTTTGTCGAGACAATAAACCTTCCACTGATGCACGGACTTGTCTTCGGAAGCGTCGCCCGCGCCGTATAAGCCCGGCTTGAACGTGGCTTTGTCATTGCTGCTGATGGCCGAAGTGACAAACAACTTGTCTTCCCAAACGACCGGGCTGGAATGCGCCAGACCGGGAATGCGCGTTTTCCATTTGATGGCCGTACCCTTTTCACCGTCCCAGGCGTCGGGCAGGTTCTGCCTGTCGGCAATGCCAGCGGCATTCTGTCCGCGAAACGAAGGCCAGTTGTCTTTTGTGGCTTGCTTCTGAGCAGCGGCGGAGATGAAGAGTATGAGCAAAAGGCAAAACAGGCGAATTTTCATTGAATGTCCTCGCGTTGAAAAAGTGGAAAACATTGATCGTTAGCAAGCCGAGTGTAACGCCACTTTCAAACGACAACCAATGACCGCAAGCTTTTTTCTTTTACGTGTCCAATGATCGCGACATCCGCATAGCTTTGTTTTAACCGCGTCAGTAGTGCATCGGCTTTGTCGGTGGCAATCGAGATCAGCATTCCGCCGGCAGTTTGCGGGTCATAAAGCAGGCTGGCCATTTCCCGGCTGATGCCAGCATCAAGGTGAATGTCTTCGCCGACGTAATCGCGATTCACTTTATCGCCTTTGGTGAGCATTTTGCGACGAGCCATTTCCATCGCGCCGTGAATCAGCGGCACTTGAGTGGCGTTGAGTTCAATGGTGACGCCGCTTCCCTTCGCCAGTTCCCAGGCATGTCCGAGCAAGCCGAAACCAGTGATGTCGGTCGCGCCGCGCACATTGAATTCGCGCATGGCTTCGGCGGCCTTGCGGCCTGAAGTCAACATTACGGCGAGCGAAGCGGCGGAGGTTTCAGCATCGGCTTTTCCGAATTTAACGCCGGTGGAAATGACGCCCGTGCCGATGGGTTTGGTCAGGATCAAAACATCGCCTGGGTGCGCGCCGGAATTCGCGGCAATCCGGTCGGGATGGATCAGGCCGGTAACAGAGTAACCGAACATTATTTGTTCGCTGTCCACACTGTGGCCGCCGATCAGCGTCACGCCATTTTCGGTCAGCACGGACAAGCCGCCGCGCATGATTTCGCCGAGGATGGAATATTCGACGCCTTTTTTCGGAAAGCATGTGATGGCCATGGCGGTGATCGGTTCGCCGCCCATCGCCCACACATCGTTGATGGAGTTGAGCGCGGCGATACGGCCGTAATCAAACGGGTCGTCCACTATCGGCGTGAAAAAATCCAGCGTCTGCACAATCGCCAGATCGTCGCGCAAACGATACACGCCGGCATCGTCGGCGGTGTCGAAGCCGACCAGCAGATTCGGATTGTGCGGTTGTCGTGGAAGCCCGCTCAAAACTTGAGCGAGTGCGCCAGGCGCAAGCTTCGCCGCTCAACCCGCGCAGTCAACCAGTTGTGTCAATCGTTTAGCCATACATAAAAACGGTAAAGCGCGCGTCAGCAAGCGGCATCTCAAAAGTGCGCCGCTTGCTGGCGCGCGCGGTACCATACCCGTTCCCTAGCAAAACTCCGTTGCGTTGAAAAAGTAGCTCAATTCGATCTTGGCATTTTCCGGCGAGTCGGAACCGTGCGAGGCGTTTTCGCCCAGGCTGGTTCCGAAATCACCGCGAATCGTGCCTTTGGGCGCTTTGGTGGCATCGGTCGGCCCCATCAAATCGCGCCAGGCCTGAACGGCGTTTTCTTTTTCCAACGCCAACACGACCGACGGACCGCTGGTCATGAATTCGACCAGTTCGCCGAAAAAGGGGCGTTCGCTGTGGACTGCGTAGAAACCTTCGGCAACCGGTTTGGACATGTGAACCAGTTTCATGGCGCGGATTTTGAATCCGTTGTCGGTGATGCGTTGAATGATGTTTCCGAAGTTGCCCGCGCGGACGGCGTCCGGCTTGATGATAGCAAACGTCATTTTTGGTGTGTCTGACATGAGTCTCCTTGAATGAATGATGGATGGAAGTGATTGGCGAATTGATGGCGGATCATAGCAACTGAAATTTCGTGGCGTCAAATCGGCATTTCCGGCGCAAAAACGCCGAAGGGCTGAGTCAGATTGTCGTCTGACTCAGCCCTTCGGAATTCTCCCTGCCACTACTTTGGAAGCCGCTGACGGTTACGGACGAGTCGGGCCGGCAGGGCGTCCGCCGCCACTGCTGCTTCCAGCGTCGCTACGGGTCGGCGCGGACGTGGAAATTGAAGTGGCTGCTGGAGCCGACGAAACCGACGACGAGGAAATCGAACGCGAACCGACATCGGCACCGAATCCGCTGTTGCCGCGATCACTGAAGGACGGGCCGGCATCAATTCGGCGGCCTTCGATTTCGCGGCGAATCGGTGCCCGGTCGTTACCGGCCACTACGCGGGCTGGAACGTTCGGCGCAACCACGCCGCCCCCGGACGAAGGATTGCTGTAGTAAGGATTGCCGTAGTAATAACCGGGGTAATAGCCATAACCATAACCGTATCTCAGGGCATCGGCATACGAACCGAAAAAGCCCATTCCATAAGGCGAGAACAACAAGCGGCCACGTCCGGGAATGAACGTGTAGCAGTTGTAAAACGGATCGTACATCCAGCCGTAAGCCAGCGCGCCCATCGTGTTCGAGCGACGCAACGCGGAAACGTTGGCGGCCATCAAGGTTTGGGCGCGGCCAAAGCTCCAGGCATCAAAGCTGTCGGCGGCGTCTTTATTGACCTTGGCGATTTCCAGCTTGGCGACATCACTGCCGGTCAGTTTGACGGCTTTGCCGCGATCCAGGCGGGTGACTTTGCCGGCCAGAAACTGGTCACGTCCGGCCAGCCCCAGCTCGCCCTGGCGAACCTGCACCAGCGTGTTGGTTTCGAGCATGTCGAAACGGTAAATTCCGTCTTTGGCGATGGCCACCGCGCCATGCGGCGTGACAATTTCAATCGGATTGGTTTTGTTGACGTTGGAGACTTGTTCGGTGCTGGTCGAAACTTCAGTGATGACCGAACCTTTGACCACTTCGAAACTCATCCGCGTGAATGCCGTGTTGATGGCGCGGACTTCGCTGTTTTCATTCAGCCGGATGTAAGAGCCGGGGCTGAGCAGCAATTCGGCGTAACTGCCGACTTCGGTCATCAGCCGGTCGCCATCGCGCATTTGCGTGCCCATCGAAGCGCGGCCCTTTTCGCCGTTTTCCGCATCCTGGCGTAGGATGAACACTTTGCCTTCCGCGCGATTAACGAATCCGGCTTTGCTGGAAATCAGATGTTGTGCGTTGCCTACTCCGGCAGTCAGCACAAGCATCAATATCAACAGCGCCAATGTCGCGCCGGACGTTGAAATGAATCTTTTCATAAGCGGCCTCCTTAGCAACTAACTGCAAAATTATTCGAGCAAGGGGTTGACGGCGCGGATTCTACCCCCGCACCAGCCCGCAAACCAATAGCAAAGGGGAAAACTCGCGGGATTTCTCAGTGAAAATCCCGCCTCCGGATGAAATTATTCCAGCGCGGCAACATGCGTGCGGATGGTTTCGCCCAGCGTGCGCAAGTTGTAGCCGCCTTCCAAACAGGAAACAACGCGGCCTTGCCCCGCTCCGCTTTTTGTTCGGGCGGCTTCTTTCAAACGCTCGGTCAGTCGCCGGTAACTTTCATCCGTCAGCGTCAATTGTCCCAACGGATCGCTCGCATGCGCGTCAAAACCTGCGGAAATGATGACCAGATCGGGCGAAAACGTTTTCATCACCTTTTCCAGACCCTGCTCGAACATCCGCAGGTAAGCGTCCGCCGGCGTCATCGCCTGGACGGGAATGTTGAGTGTGAAACCTTCGCCTTCGCGAACACCGCGTTCATTCGCGCCGCCGGTTCCGGGATACCACGGGAATTGATGCAGGCTGTAATAAAAGACCGACGGATCGTCATAAAAGATGTCCTGCGTACCGTTGCCGTGATGCACATCGAAATCAACGATTAGCACTTGTTTGATCTGTTCAGGGTAACCGGCCTGCGCGTAGCGCGCGGCAACGGCGGTGTTGTTGTACAGGCAAAATCCCATCGCTTGTCCGACTGTGGCGTGATGTCCCGGCGGGCGGCAAGCCACGAACGCGCTTTCGGCTTCCCCGCGAACTACAGCATCCACTGCGCGACAGGCTCCACCGGCGGCCAACCGCGCGACGGCGTCAGACTGTTCCGAAACCACAGTGTCAGCGTCCAGCGCAACCTGCTCGAACAGCGCAGCCTGTTCGCAGGCCTGATGAACGCGGCTGACAGCGCGCGCCGTGTGGCAACGCAGCAATTCATCGTCGGTCGCCGCCGTCGGCGCAATTTTGATGAGGCTCGACCACAGATCGGCATCAGCCATCAATCCGTTGATCGCCGCCCGGTAACGTTCGCGGCGTTCGGGATGATCGCCGGTGTCGTGTTTAAGGTAATTGTCGGAGTGAATGAGCGCAGTAGCCATAAACGCGATGGTAAGCGTGGCTGTGCGAATAAGCAATTTACCGCAGGTTTGTGGCACAACCGTGGCGTTTCTGCGCAATCGAAGCGTCGCGATGTAAGCCGAAAACTCCGTTTACGCTGCTAACTCTTATGTTTTGAAAAATTGCGCGAATTTTCCCGACGTCGCTTCCAGCGGGATTGCCGGCGGAACAAGGTTTGCTGTTTACTTCCGTCTCCAATGTGTCTTATCGCATTTGCCGGTTTCGCGCTTCCCCGTTAAAGAGGTCTGGATTGACGAAGAAAGCTACAGTTGTGGTCGCAGGGATTTTGCTGCTGATGTTCGGCGGCTTCGTCATTGTTGCGAATTTAGCGGGGACGCAAAAACTGTCGCAGTTGAAACCGCTGCAAGCGCAACCGACCGCGACCAACAAACCTTCCGCAGTAATCTCTCCGCAACCGCCGGCAAACAAGACCGCCCAAACCGAAGGCCAATGGCGCACGGAATTAACCCAGGCGCAATCGTTGCTCGATCAGTTGACCGCTGATGTTTCCGGCAATGATTGGACAGCGGCACAAACGCATTTCGCCGAATTCGCGGGCAAAACCCAGCGAATGCCCGCGCCGCAGTTGAACCATCCGGACATTTCGCCCGTGATGCAGGACTTTTTCGCGCTCTACAAAATTCAGCTCGCCCGCGCACTAAACGAGCAAAACCAACAGCAGGCGCGCTTTTCCATCAATCAGTTATTCGGCATTGTCGGCGAACAGCGCGCGCGCTTCAGTTCGCGCGGCGTACCGCTGGAATTCCAACGGCTGCGCTTTCTGTTGCGCGAAGTGGAAATTTGGAGCGCGACAGGCGATACGGAATTTTTGGCGATGAGAAAGGCCGCGTTCGGCGACGCCTGGAAAGACATTCGTCCGGTGATTGCCGCGCGCCGCAGCGGCGCTGAACAAGCAGCGCATTTCGATCAACTGATTGAAAAACTGCAAGCCCTCAACCAATCTGCGGAACTGTCTTCGCTGCTGCCGGAATTCAGCGAGGAAATGGATAAGATGAACAACCTCTTTCAACGTCCACCGCGCACCAATGGCTCCCCCGCAACTCCTGCCAAAGCGCTGGAAGAAGACTAGCCGCCAAACGACAAACCTCACTCACCATCCAGTTTGATTTTGAATCGTTCGGCCATGCGGTAAAGCGTGCGGCGGTCAATTTCCATTACGTCGGCGGCGCGCGTGCGATTGCCGCCAACGGCTTCCAGCACGTGCAGCAAGTATCGCCGCTCCATTTCTTCGAGCGAAGGCAAATCGCCGAAGAGTTTACCTTCCAGCGGGACTTCAACTTCTTCGCGCGGAACGCGCATCCTCTGCGGCAAATCTTCCGGCGTGATGATTTGCCCGCGCGAATGCAGTACTGCGTGTTCGATGCTGTTTTCCAATTCGCGCACGTTGCCCGACCAATCGTAAGTCAGCAGGACGGTGAGCGCAGATTCGGAAAGCGTGACGTGTTTGCCGGTTTCTTCGCAGGTGCGGCGCAGGAAATGGTGCGCCAGCAGCGGAATGTCTTCGCGGCGCTCGCGCAAAGGCGGCACGCGCAGGGTGATGACGCTTAAACGAAAAAACAAGTCCTCGCGAAAGCGCCCGACCTGGACTTCGCTTTCCAAATCGCGGTTGGTGGCGGCAATGACGCGCACGTCTGTCTTGGTGGTTTTGGTCGCGCCGACGCGGCGAATTTCGCCCGCCTGCAAAGCGCGCAGCAATTTGACCTGCATCGCCGGACTGGTTTCGCCGATTTCATCCAGGAAAATCGTGCCACCCTCGGCTTCTTCAAACAGTCCTTTTTTGTCGGCCACCGCGCCGGTGAAGCTGCCACGCACGTGGCCGAAGAGTTCGGCTTCAAGCAAGGTTTCGGTCAGCGCGCCGCAATTGACAGCGATGAACGCTCGATTGGCGCGCGGGCTGTGATTGTGTACGGCTTGCGCCACTAATTCCTTGCCCGTTCCCGATTCGCCCACGACCAGCACCGTCGAACGATAGGCTGCGACACGCGCGATTTCCTTGTAGAGTTCGATCATCTGCCGGCTGTGTCCGACCAGGCCGGACGCGGCATAGCGCGAGGAAAGTTCGCGCAAGGAATCGTTTTCGGCTTTGGATTGTTCGTCGGTGGCGTGCAGCGCGCGGCGCGCGGTGGCAATGACTTCTTTAACGTTGAACGGTTTGCTGATGAAATCGAACGCGCCTTCGCGAACGGCGTCAATCGCTGTTTCCAGCGTCCCGAAGCCGCTGATCAGAATCACCTGCGCTTGCGGCGCAAGCCCGCGAAACCGTTTGAGCAAATCAATGCCGGTCAGAGCTTCATTCAGATTGATGTCGCTGACAATCAAATCGAAGTTTTCGGACTGCACCGAAGCCAGCGCTGTATCCACATTCGTCGCCGCACGAACTTGCCAGCCCTCGTCCTCGAAAATCTCGCTGAGAAAGCTGCAAGTGTCCGCGTCGTCATCAATCACCAGAATCTTTTTTCCTGCCTTCGTCATTTTGAAGTCGTATTCAGTTCAAATCTTGAGTCAGCGTTGGTCCTTCCACAGCCAGCGCGGGACTGTGGCTTCGTACTCGCGATAATCTTTGCCGAATTTAGCCGCCAGCGCTCTCTCTTCGCGACGCACAATGAAATTCATAGCAACACACAAAACCGCGAAACCGATGAAAACCACCAAGCTGCCGAAAAAAACCGCCCAGCCGAACCAAAGCGCCATTTCAGCAACATACATTGGGTTGCGCGAAAAAGCATAAGGCCCGCGCCGCATCAACAGCTTCGGATTCCAATTCAGTTCAATCCGTTCAGGAAGCTCCACCGCCTGGAAAAATCCCTGAATGAAAACCCAGAGCAAGCCTGCCGCTCCGCCTGCAATCGGAAGTAGCCCCAACAGATTCCAAATTCCGGGATGGTTTGCCGCCCAACCATACCACGGCGCGAGCAGGGAAATCCTCCAAGGCACCACGCCATGCGCCAGCGGAATTGCAACCAACCAAGCCAGCGGAGCCAGGATCAAGGCCCAACGACGCGGAATGCCGATTCCGGCCGGCGACTGCCCAGGGTAATCATTGTTTGTCTTCATCAATTTCACCTCAATCAGCCTTGCCCGCTTGCACGTGCGCCGCTGTCGCGACCGTCGGCAATTGAATTTGAAACTCCGCGCCTATTTTCGCCTGCTCAGCATTGTTGCTGACGGCAATCGTGCCGCCGTGTTCGCGGATGATTTGCTGCACCACGGACAGTCCCAGTCCGCTGCCGCGTCCACCGAGTTTGGTGGTGAACAGCGGGTCGAAAATTCGGTGCCGAATTTCTTCCTTGATTCCGTCGCCAGTGTCTCGGCAACGGATGAAGATTTGACCATTCTCCAACGCCGTCGAAAACATCAACTCTCCGCCTTGCGGCATTGCATCCAAACTGTTGTTGACCAGATTGATAAACACCTGCTGCAACTGTTCGCCATCGCCCAGCACAGGCGGCAGCGTTTCGTCAAAATCCGTTTCCAGTTCCACTTGATGCGCGGCGAGCGTTGGCGCGGTGATTTCAAAAATTCGCCGCAACAAAGCGTTCACGTCCACGGCTTCAAGTTGCGGGCGCGGACGCCGCGTGGCGTCCAGCATGTTGCGCACGATGCGCTCAATTCGCGAAATCTGCGAACTGACCAAATCCAGTCGGTCTTTGGTTTTTTGATCTTCGGTGCGCGCGACGAGCAATTGGACGTGGCCGGAAATCAGATTGAGCGGCGTGCCGACTTCGTGGGCGAACTGCGCGGCCAATTGCCCGGCGGCGGCCAGTCGTTCGTATTTGGTCAGTTCGCGCTGAATCTCGAACAGCGTGGCGTTGGCTTCTTCCAGTTGGGCGTTGCGATCCGCCAGTTCGCCTGTCGCATCCCGCACGCGCTCTTCCAATTGTCTTTGATAGGCTTCGCGTTCGGCGGTCATCGCGCGCAGCCGAGAAAGCATGTGATTGAAGGACACAGCCAGTTGGCCGAATTCATCGCGCGCACGCACCGGCGCAGCCGCGTCCAGATTGCCCGCCTTGACTTCAGACATCAGCCGCAGCAGGTCTTCGAGCGGGCGATAAATGACCAGGCTGAAAAAAATGTAGAGCAGGACTGTGATCGAGATGATAGCAAAGGCAAGCAACGCAATCACCAAACTGGTGCTGCGCTTGAGCAGGTCGGAAAACTCCACCGGTGCGGTGGTCAAACTGACTACGCCGCGAAAATCGTTTTCCTCGAAAATCGGTGCGGCGGCGTAAATCACCAGTTGCGGTTCGTTTTCGATCTCCACGCGACGGACATTGGAAACCGTTTGTCCGCGCAAAAGCTGTTGCAAATCCCTGACGGAAATCGCCTCGCGTTCGCCGGGCGTGATTTCCACCAAGCCCCGGAGCGTTTCGCCGTAAATCCGCACCTGTCGAATCTGACCTTCATGCTCTTCGCTGAATTCGGTGGCACGGGCAATCAAGTCCGTCGTCTTCAGCGAATCATCGTAAGTCAGCCGATTGGTCAGTTCCGCCGCCCATAACATTGCGCGCTGTTCGTGATCCTGCAATTCAATCTCGCGAATCTTGGTGACGAAAAAATACACCGCCAAGAGAAGCACCATCGTCAGCACCGCTGAGGCTAGAATCGTCGTTCGCGTGTGAAGTTTCAGTAGCCGCATAAACTGTCCGTGAGCAAATTGTAGCCTAAAAGTAGACAACAAACGCGCATCTTGCGTCGTGCTTCCGGCTCGGTGCTATAATCCGCGCCTTGCTGACCGTGCTTGCTTTGGACTCCCCGTCAAAGCGCTGAAAAGCCATGAAGAAAAAAGCTCAACGCTTGTGGTCGTCACGCCTGCAACGTTTCCCGCAATCAGCGGCGCAACGGCTGTCCGCATTGTTTCACCGCATCCCGCAAAAAGTCCGCTTTGGCATCATCATCACCGTCTTTGCGCTGGTGACGGCGATTTCCGCATCGCACTTTCCGTTGACCATCGTGCCACCGTACCGCGCGGGCGACGAAGTGGAATCTGACGTGGTCATTCCTGCCAATTTGATGTTAGGAAGCGATCCACGCGTATTGAGCGTGCCGCCGCAATTCCGGCGCATTCCCATTCTGCTGCACGCTGGCGAAACCGTCACGCCGGACAAAGTGCCGGTGATTGAAGCCATTCGCAGTTTTCAATTGGAACAGCGCAATCCGCGACGGTTGCTGGGATTGCTGGCCTTGATTGGGCTGATGTTTTTCGGTTTGTACAAGGCTGCGACCATCAGCCAGTCTTCGCGATTGGGGCCGCGCACGGCTTTCTGGGTGTCTGCGTCGGCGCTGATGATTCAAACCTTGCTTGTTCGATTGGGGATGTTCGGCGCGGCTGTGCTCGGCACGCGGCCTGAGACTTTCGGCTTCGGCGGGATTTTTGAATTCGGTTTTGCCGTTCCTTTTGCCGCCTGCGCGCTGGTGCTGTCGCTGTTGGTCGGCAGCCAGGTGGCCTTGGTGGCCGGATTGATGAGCGCGATTCTGGTCGGCTTTATAGCGCCGAACGGCATGGCCTTCGTCGCCTTCGCGCTGGGCAGTTCAATCACGGCCATCTACAGCGTACAGCGTTATCGCACGCGCAACGCCGTCATTATCGCCAGTGCCGCCGTAGGCGCGGTCAATCTGCTGATGAGTCTGGCCGCGATGCTGATCGCCGAACAGCACTGGAACCTGCAAAAAACCCTCGGCGGATTGATTGCCGGTTTGGGCGGCGCGCTGCTGACCGCCGGCGCTGCCAGCTTCGCCATTCCGATTTACGAATCCGCCTTCGACATCCTGACCGACATGAAGTTGATGGAACTGTCGAACGCGGACAATCCGCTGCTGCGACAACTGGCCATCCGCACACCTGGAACCAATCACCATTCGCACATGGTCGCCGTGCTGGCCGAAGAAGCCGCCAAAGCCATCGGCGCAAACTCCCTTTTGGCACGCACAGGCTGCCTCTATCACGACATAGGCAAACTGGCAGCGCCGAACATGTACATTGAAAATCAAAAGGGCGGGCCAAATCCGCACGATACGCGCCCACCGATTTCCAGCGCCCGCATCATCGCTAATCACGTCAAAAAAGGCATTGAAATGGGCCGCGAAGCCAAGCTGCCTTCGCAAATCATAGACTTCATTCCGCAACATCACGGCACGCGCGTGCTTGCTTACTTCTATCACAAAGCCAAATCGCAGGCCGAAGCGCGCGGTGAAACCGTCAATATTGAAGATTTCCGCTATCCGGGCCCGAAACCCCAAACCCGCGAAGCCGTCATACTGATGCTGGCCGACGGCGCAGAAGCATCCGTCCGCTCTCTGGAAGACCAAACGCCGGAAAATATTCGCGCCATTGTCAAAAAGATCGTGGACACGGTCGTTTCCGACGGCCAGTTCGACGAAAGCAACATCACCATGCGCGAACTGAACACTATCCGCGAAAGCCTGATTAACACGCTGATCAACGTTTACCACGAACGCATCAGCTATCCGGGATTCAACCCGCCCAGCGAAAAAGCCGGCGAGCCGGAAAAAGGAATTGCGGAAACCAACATTCACAGCGCCGGAGCCGCCAGCGCGGCAGCGGCCAAATAATCCAACCCGGCAGTGAATATCATCGAAATTCCCGATCCATCGCTTGTGTTGCTGATCGGCGCGTCCGGCGCGGGCAAGTCCACCTTTGCCGCGCGACACTTTTCCGCGACGGAAATCATTTCCTCCGACCGTTGCCGCGCTCTGATTTGCGACGATGAAAGCGATCAAATCGTCAATGCCCAAGCCTTCGGTCTGCTGCATCACATCGCTCGCTTGCGGCTCGCCCGGCGACGACTGACCGTGATTGACGCCACCAATTTGCAATTCCACGCGCGGCGGCCCTTGCTGCGAATGGCGCGCGCTAATCAAACGCCGGCAATCGCTCTGGTTTTCAACATTCCGCCGGCAATCTGTCTCAGCCACAATCGCGCTCGCCCGCACAGAATCGTCAACGAAGACGTGTTGGAAGAACATCAACGCCAATTCGCAACCGCACTGTCGCGACTGCCGCTGGAAGGCTACAGTCAAATTTACTCGCTGAATGAAACCGGGATTGCCGAGGCCGTGATAAAAAAAGTAGCTCTACGATTTCCGTAACCGAACATTAAAAACGCGATGTTTGAAAAATTTACGGCGGGAAGCTTGGAAAATTTCTGCGATTCGGACTGTTACAACCGTGCCTAGCAAAGAATAGCTAGGGGCCAGGGTGGGCTATCGGTGAACTACGGCACCAGGCTCGTCGATGGCCCGCTCCTTGTTATTTGTCCCCGGTTTGTTGGCTGTTTTGATTCTGGTTATTTCTCTGCGGTGAATTTGCAACTCCAACCAAATTCCTGAACTCCGCTGTCGCTTTTCGCAACGTCATCCACGGGGCGAACAGGTCTGGTGATTGCAACCAGATCGTTGCCCATTGTGCGATCTCCTCCGCTTCTTTGCATCCCTGCGGAGGAGTCTTTGGCGATTGCGAAAGCGCAGAGGCATGTCGTTTGATGCGTTGCGCCGCTTGCCGCGCAAACCGCAATCCTGTGCGATCTCCCGCTTGTTGAAACTGCCTGTAAAGCTCATCAATCCGCCGCAATGTCGCTTCGGCTTCGGCCATCGTGCTACAAGCGGTCAATCCACCAAACAGGTTTTCGTATTTGTCAGTCGGCGATTCCATTCGGAAAATCTGCTCATAACGAACCGGCAAATCCTCCGAGCGCAGGATTCGTGCAATCTCCGTCGGAGCCATTGCACCGCCTTCGCCGAACTCATCAATCAAGCCTTGATTGATGACGGCGATTTCGCGCGCAGTGACTTCGCCCATCGCCTCGCGGTCGTAAATCTCCAACACCATTTCCTGTTTGGTCGGGCGTTTCATGGTCAGTGGTTGATGGTTGATGGTTGGCGGTTGGTGGTTGGCCACTAATACCAACCATCAACCACCAATCACCGGCTGCCGTTCGTCCGCTTCACGCTTTCGATGAAGATTTCGTTCAGGGAGGGGGCAACCAGTTCAAAGCGGTTGATGCGCGCGCCGTTTGCCAACAGATGTTGCAGCAGCAATTGCGGATCGTTGTGCTCCGCCAGCGTAACTTCTGTGTGGTCGCGGCGACGGGAGATTTGTTCGACCGCCGGATGACCATTCAACACTTCCTCGAAGTTTTCGCCGTCAATGGCAATATAGCGCCAGCCGAAACCGCGTTTAATTTCACGTACCTGCCCACCCAGGATTTTCTGGCCTCGGTTAATCAAACAAATTTCGTCGCACAACTCCTCGGCTTGTTCCATCAAGTGCGTTGAAAAAATGATGGTCCTATTTTGCTGCCGCAGTTCCTGCACTACTTCTTTCAATAAACCGGCGCTGACCGGATCAAGTCCCGAAAACGGCTCATCCAAAATGACCAGATCAGGCGAGTGCAGAATGGTCGAGACGAATTGAATCTTCTGCTGCATGCCTTTCGACAGTTCTTCCCACTTCTTGTTTTTCCAGGCGGTCATTTCGACGCGCTCCAGCCACTTGTCAATTCGTTTTTCGGCTTCCGCGCGCGAAACGCTTTTCAGTTCGGCGAAAAAGGCCAGTTGTTCGCCGACCTTCATCTTTTTATAAAGCCCTCGATCTTCAGGCAGGTAACCGACGCGCTCTTGCAGCTTGTCGTTCATCGGTTGGCCGAACAACCGAATTTCGCCCGTGTCCGGCATGGTGATGTTGACCATCATCCGAATAGTCGTTGATTTGCCCGCGCCGTTCGGCCCCAGCAACCCGAAGATGCTGCCTTGTTTGACTTCGAGAGAGAGTTGGTTGACAGCAATGAACTCGCCGTAGCTTTTACTGACTTGATTGACGGAAATCGCGTTTGACATAAGGTTTAATAGATTTGATTGGAGGTGAAGTGTTAAAACGCGGGCATGCTACTTCAGCCAACGAAGCTGCTCAAGCACTTGAGCATTGCGTCTGAACGCAAGCCCCTTGGAATTTGTTCAATGTGATTTGACTCGACGCTGTTCGACGCGCTCGGCTATAATCCCACCCGTTTCAAGACCCCAAATTCCGCAAGTTCAAGTAGTCTCAAGAAAGAATCCTGCGAGAAAGACTCTGATGGCCAGTTTCCGAATCAGAACGCCCGCCGAGTATTTGCAGCTTTTGTGGCGGCGACGCTATTTCGTTTTCGTTCCGGCAGTGATCGTCGCCGGCGCGCTCGGTTATTCAATCAGCAAATTGCCGAACGTTTATGAATCCAAGACTTCGATCATCGTTGACCCGCCGAAGGTGTCGTCCAGCTACGTGCAGCCTGTTAATCAAATTGATCTCAACTCGCGCCTGAATTCGATTCAGAAACAGGTCACCAGCCGCACCGAACTGCAACGCTTAATCAATCGCTACAATTTGTATCCGGAAATGATCGCGCGCGGCACGCCCATCGAACTGGTGATTGATGAAATGAACCGGTTCATTTACGTCCAGCCTTACAGTGCGCCGTCCGGCATTTACGCCTTTCAGATTTCTTATCGCGGCCCAGACCCGCGCACCGTTCGCGACGTGACAGCAGAACTCGCCGCGCGCTTCATTGACGCCAACTCTGACGAAACGCGCCGTCAGGTCTATACCACCATTGACCAACTCGAAAGCCGCATCAACGAAGTCAAAACCGAACTGGAAAAAATCGAATCCGCCCGCGCCGGTTTCCTGATAAAGAACCCCGACGCCGTGCAAGGTCAGGAGCAAAACATGCTCGGTCAGATGAACAGTCTGAGCCTGGTTCGGCAATCGCAACAAACCTCGATTGATTCGCTTCGCAATCAAATCGCCACCAGCGACCAATTGCTGGCGACACTGAAAACTCAGGACGGCGTCGAACCGGAACCGCCATTGGCCGCCGGACAAACCGAAGGTCAATTGCGTGGCAAACGCGCCGACCTGGATGCTCAATTAAAACAACTGCTGACGGTTTACACGGAAAAACACCCGGACGTGATCAAGCTGAAAGTTCAGATCGAATCCATCAACCGCGAGATGGAAGACCTGAAAGCCAAGACCGAACAGGAACGTCTGGCCAAACGCTCCGCGCGCATCGCCAACCCGCAAGTACAAAGCCTGGAACTGAAAATCGCCGCCGACCGCCGCGACCTGGCACGCAAGGAAGCCGAACTGGAACAAACCAACCGGCAGTTCGCCGAATTGCAAGGCCGTTTGCGCGGCACGCCGCTGCTGGCAACCGAAGCCACCAAGATCGAACGCGATTACAACACGCTGCGCCGCCGTTACGAAGATTTGCTTTCGATGCGCGACAACGCCAAGTTCAGCGCCAAAGTCATCAATGATTTCAGCGGCGAGACTTTCCGCATGAGCGACCCGGCAAACCTGCCCGAAGCCCCAGTTTCGCCCAAACGCAATATGCTTTACCCGATGGCGCTGGCCGCCGGCTTGCTGACCGGTTTGATAGCGGCTGCAGCATTTGAAGCTCGCGCGCTGCTGACCATCCGCGACACGCGCGACGTGACGCATTACACGCGCCTGCCGCTGCTGGTAGCCGTGCCCCAAATCGTCACCGAACAGGAACGTCGCTGGCGTCCGATGCTGAATCTGGCCAAGATTTTCGGCCTCGCCGTGCTGATTCCACTGGCGACGCTGCTGCTTTATCAGGCGATTAAATATTCGCGCTTACTGAATATGGTGACAGGCAGTTACTGATAACACTTCCTGTCGCAAGGGGGGAAAGTGCCGTTACATTTGTACC
>CAZRXE010001370.1:0-2866 GCA_964603695.1 uncultured Heliomicrobium sp. | reverse complement strand
CTTGCACCAGCGCGCCACGTGCGGGCGTTTGGTCTTCTTCGACGACGCTCCCGTAAATGGTCGTGGTCGGGCGCGGAACGGAGACGAAGTAATAGGTGGTTTGTTTGACGGCGTCGCGCGCGGTTTCTATTCGCTGGCCGTCGGCGGTGACGGTGGCCAGGCCGTCCGGGACGAATTGGCCGAGCGTGTTGCTGCCTGTTGTTTGGTCGAAGCGGAACAGCGTGGCCGTGCTGTTTGCAGGCAAGCCGTCGCAGTTTGGAAACGTCAGTTTGCCACCGGGATTCAATCGCGCGCCGAAGGGCGTAAGTTGGACGATGGTGGAACTGAATTGCGAAGGCGGCAAATCCACAGGTGTGCGGCCTGAATCCAGCACCGTGACGCTGACGGAATTGACGCGGCTGCCGTCGGGGAATTGCACGGTGGAGCCGTTCGGTTCAAACAAGACTTGGCGCGTCAAACCGGCGCAGGTGTTTTGCGTCGGCACGAATTCGGATTCGGCGACGACGGACAGGTGCGGCAAGACGCCTTCTTCGGCGCGGATGCTTTGGCCGGAGATGGCTTTGAGTTCGATGTAACCGGCGTACTGATTGTCGCGGGCGTCCAAAACGCGCATCGAAATGATTTCTTTTTCGAAATTCAGTGTGGAGGTTCTGCCGTCAATTTCGATGTTGGTTCGGGTGGCGGATGGAATGTCAGGGAGCAAAAAGGAGCCGTCATCGTTCGTCATTGTCGAAATGCTTCCGTTTTTGACCGTGACGCCTTTGACGCCGATGCGTTTGTAATCGCCGCTCAGTTGAAGCTGAGCGGTTTGGACAATGCCGCTGACCGAAGTCCGCATCGTCAATGGATATTCGACGCGACCACGGGCGGTTTGCACGGCGATACTACCGGAGCCGGAGCCGAAGGGCACTTTGACTTTTAGCCGCGTTGCCGAAGCTTCTTCGATTTGGGCGTTGAATTCCTTGCGATCTCTGTCCACCACGGTGACGGCGTTTTCCGTTGAGACTTCGGAAAAGCCGCTGCCCGTCAGTTCAATGCTTTCGCCGGCCAGCACGGTGGGTTTGCTCAAGGCTACAACGCGGGGCGGCGCATCGCGCGGAGGAGCGACTTCAAGCTCGCACGGGTTGGAAGTCGGATAGCCGATGGCCGCAAAGACGAAGCTTGATCGCCCGCTCAAATTGCGCGGCAATTCAAAGTTAACCTGTTCAACGCCGATAAGCCCCGGAGCCGGGCCAACGAAAATTGGTCGCAATTCCTGCCCACCGATCAAAATGCGCGTGTCATTTTCATTTGCAATGCGCCGCGCACCACTAATGAAGAGTGCGAGAAAGATACGGTCGTCACCGAAAGCAATCGGACGCGGGACGAAGCGAACGGCGACCGGATCAAAAACCGCCAATGGTTCGTCAAGCAATTTTCCGTCCGGCTTCAGGCGATAAACGATGCCGGCGGGCACGCCTGCACCAGAAGCATTCGCGGTGAAAATGGCCGGCGCGGCGGGGCGGATTTCGATGTCGCCCGCCGCCACAATCACACCGCGATCATTGCGCACAGTGACATAGCCCGTGCCCGGTTCGAGCGCCGGCGGAACCTGAAAGTTGATCTGTCCCGGAGAAACAAAAAAGATTCCGGCGGAGCGGCTGTTGACTTCGACGCTGATGCCGCCAAGCAAGGTCGGCAATTGCACGCCGGGCTGACCGGGATCAGCGTCTTCGGCCAAGCGCGTTGTGGCGGCCAGATTATTGCCGAAGGCCGCGACAATGGCTTCCGGCGCGACGATGCGCGCGTAGCTGGCGGCGGAAACGGTGGTTGCCGTAGCGGTCGCGTTTTGGGCGAAGCTGCGTTTGATGATTCCGATTTGGCTGACCAAAACGACGATGGCCGCCGACAACACTGCGACAAGGGCAATGGCTCTGGCTTTCATGCTTTCTCCGAGGTAACGACGTTGACCGTTGGCTTGCTGCGAATACTGAACAGAAGCGAGTTGAAGGCGCTGCCGCTCGCCGTCCGATTGGCGAGGACGGTGCGTAAAGTATCACCGCGGTTTCAGGCCGGCAAATTTGTTTGCCCCTGGCTTGCGGACGCGCTAGCGCAATTCAGCTTGATGGCTATAATCCAGGCCAAGCCTTCCAAGAAGTTCCTGGCAAAATTTGAATCCGATCTGCCGAGGTGATGACCTTGCGGCGTTGCGGGTTTCAACATCACTTCAACAAGGAGACGCCCTGATGGCGCAAAAAAGACAGTCTGAAATTGACGACCTGACGCCGGTGACCGGCGCGGCGACGGATGTCGCGCCGCTCGGACGCGAGCGGAAACCCGCGCACGAATTGACCGCCGATGAAGATGCGGATGTCGCGGATTGGAATCGCGTGGCGGCGATGGCCGAATTCAAACAACTGTTGGCGGCCAAACGAAAATTCATTTTGCCGGCGACGATCTTTTTCATCGTCTACTATTTCGCGCTCCCGGTTCTGGTCGGCTACGCGCCGGGTTTGATGGCGCGCAAGGTTTTCGGCGTAATCAATCTGGCGTATTTGTTCGCGCTGTCGCAATTCTTTATGGCCTGGATCGTGGCGGCGCTTTACGTACGTGCGGCGGGGCGGTTCGATGCGCTGGCTAAAAACATTCTGGACAAATTGAAGGGAGGCGGCGCGCGATGAATGCTTCGCTGGTGATGTTTCTTGGCTTTATTGCGATCACGCTCTGGATCACCTGGTGGGCGGCGCGCAAAAACACAGGCTCGAACGCCTACTTCGCCGCCGGGCGTTCGCTAACTGCCTGGCAAAACGGCATTGCGGTGGCGGGCGATTACATGAGCGCCGCTTCGTTTCTGGGCATTGCGGGCATCATCGCTTTTCAGGGTTAC
>CAZRXE010001369.1:0-8105 GCA_964603695.1 uncultured Heliomicrobium sp. | reverse complement strand
GTGATGACCGTCGGCGGCTGGTTCGACGCGGAGGACTTGTTCGGGCCGTTGCACGTTTACCAAAAGCTCGAACAGAACAATCCGACGACGTTCAATGTGCTGGTGATGGGGCCGTGGTCGCACGGCGGGTGGGCGCACGGTTCGGGCGAATCGCTGGGCGCGGTTCGTTTCGATTCCAAGACTTCCGAGTGGTATCGCGAAAACGCCGAACTGAAGTTTTTCAACTTCCACCTGAAAGACAAAGGCGAATTGAAACTGCCCGAAGCGACAGTCTTTCAAACCGGCGCGAACGAATGGAAATCTTACGAGCAGTGGCCGCCGAAGCAGTTGCAGGCGCGTTCGCTCTACTTTCAGGCAAACGGCAAGCTGTCGTTTGACGCGCCGAAAGAATCCGCTTCCGAATTTGCCGAATACGTCAGCGATCCGGCCAAGCCTGTGCCCTACACCAATGGCATCGTGAATGATCGCGGAACGGGCTACATGATCGAAGACCAGCGTTTCGCCGCGCGACGTTCGGACGTGCTGACGTTTCAAACCGACGCTCTGACGGAAGACCTGACGCTGGCCGGGCCGATTTTGGCTGACCTGTATGTTTCGACCACCGGCACGGACGCCGATTTCATCGTCAAGCTGATTGACGTGTTTCCCGACAATGCGCCCAACACTTCGCCGCAAGCGCGAATGGGCGGTTTTCAAATGCTGGTGCGCGCCGATGTGATGCGCGGCAAATTCCGCAACAGCTTTTCCAAACCGGAAGCTTTCACACCGAACCAGCCGGCGGAAGTGAAGTTCAACTTGCAGGACGTGAATCACACTTTCAAAGCCGGTCATAAACTGATGGTGCAGGTGCAAAGTTCATGGTTTCCGCTGGTGGATCGTAATCCGCAAAAGTTCGTTGACATTTACAACGCTACCGAAGCGGATTTTCAGAAAGCGACGCATCGTGTGTTTCATTCGGCGAAGCTAAGTTCGCATTTGAAAGTCGGAATCTTGAAATAAGACTCGGTGCAGAACCGCGCGCGTAAGCAAGCGGAAGTCTACTGCCGTCAGCCTCCTGCTTACGCACGCGGTTCTGGATCTGAATCAGTTAGTTTGCCAGATTCATTCGTCGCAACAGTTCAGGGAAGCGCGGATGGGCGCGCAGATTGTCGAAGCGCGGGTCTACTTTCAAATACGCCAGCGAATCCTGATTGCGTTCGGTCACGGCTTGTTCCAGCAAGGGGATGGCTTTTTCGATTTCGCCGGTGGCGGTGTAACCGTAAATCAGCCGCATTCTTCCGTCAGAGCTTTTGAGCGTGGCTCTGCCGTTGCGAATCTGGATTTCCAGGCGTTTTTGCCAGTACGCATTTCCATCGCCTGACCGCAGCGATTCCTGCAATTCGGCGATTTCTTCCGGCGTGAAGCCGATGGATTTCATCTCTTCGATAGCCGCCGTGAATTTGCGTTGTTGGTCGTAAGCGTTCCGCATCCAGGAATGCGCTTCGACGACGAGCGGGTTGGTGGGTTCCGATTCGATGGTGCGGCGAAGTTGAACCAGCGCCTCGTTGTAACGCCGGCTCAGGTAAAGAATGGAGCCGTAGTCTTTGTTGATGGGAAACGAACGCGGATCAATTTCCCTGGCGTGAACGATTTCAGCCATCGCGGTTTCAAAACGACCTTGAATGGTCAGCAGAATAGAATACCAATGATGCGCCGTCGCGCAGTCCGGGTTCAGCGCCAGCGCGCGTTTGAAATCGCTTTCGGCCTCCGGCCAATTCCAGTCGCGAAATGTTTTCAGGAAGCCCAGCGTGGCATAAGGTTCGGCGAGCGTGTCGTCGAGCTCGAGCGCCTTGCGGGCGAAGTTTTCCGCCTGCGCGCGAACTTCCGTGCTGCCGGAAAGCAGTACGTAAGCGTCAGCCATCCCGGCATAAGCCAGCGCGTAGTTTCGATCCAACGCAATGGCACGCTGGAAAAATTCAATCGCCTTTTTCAACTGAGCGTTTTCACGCTGATTCCAAAAATAGCGGCCATTCAGATAGAGGTAATAGGCGTCGGAGTTTTGCGTCGAACGGCGGGCGATTAGTTTCCGTTCTTCGCCGGTCAGGTTGATTTGAAGCTTCTCCGAAATCTGCCGCGAAATCTCTTCCTGCACGGCCAGCAAATCGGCGCGGTTGCGTTGGTAATGATCGCCCCACAGTCGCGTGCCGTCGGTGGCGTCCACCAATTCAACCTGGATGATGAGGATTTCGCCCTGTTGTAGGACTTTGCCAACCAGCACGGCGCGGACGTTCAGTTCGTGGCCGGCCTGGCGCGGATCAACGGTTTTGCCTTTGTAGGCGCTGACGGAACTATTGGCCAGCACGCGCAGTTTCGGGCGCAGCGGTGCCAGATTGTTGATGATGCTTTCGGAGATGCCTTCGCTCAGAAAGTCAATGCTTTTGTCCTCGCCGGCGTTGACCAGCGGCAATACCGCCAATGAATTCGGCGGCGGCGCGGGCGGTTGTTTGAACTTCCACCAGAGCAGCACCGCAATGACGACAGCGATCAAAGCCACCGAGGCCGCCGCTGGAATCAGCCGGTTGGCGCGAGTCTGTTCGAGTTTCACCGCGCCGCTGACGGAACGATACGCGCCGGATGTGGCGCGGTACGTACCGGACACGCTGGTCAGCAACGCGCGCAGATCAAGCGCCAGGTCGCGCGCGGATTGAAAGCGGTCTTCGGGTTTCTTTTCCAAACAGCGCAACAGAATGCGTTCCATTTCAAACGGGATTTCCTGAGTGAGGTCTTCAAGCGGCGGCGGTTCGTCGCGCAAGATGGCGGCCATCGTTTCCGGCGCGCTGGGACGCGCGAAAGGACGCGCGCCGGTCAGCGATTCCATTAGCACGCAGCCCAGTGAAAAAATGTCGCTCGGCGCTTCCGCCGTTTCGCCGCGCACTTGTTCCGGCGACATATAACCGATGGTTCCCATCAAAGTGCCGGGTTTGGTGTCGCCCACGCCTTGCGAAATCAGCGTGTCGGCATTGCTGATAACGGCTTTTTTGACGCGGGCGATGCCGAAATCCAGAATTTTCACCAACCCCTCGGCGGTCAGGAAAATGTTCTCCGGTTTGATGTCGCGATGAATAATGCCTCTGGCGTGCGCGGCAGCCAGCCCTTCGGCGACCGAAGCCGCAACCTTCACGGCTTCGCGCCAGGGCAGGGCGGAGGCTTCCATTCGCGCCCGCAAGGTTTGACCTTCCAGCAATTCCATCACGGCATAAGTCACGCCGTCCTGATGGCCGAAATCATGAATGGCCAGGATGTTCGGGTGGGATAAGGCGGCAACGGCTTTGGCTTCGCGCTCGAAACGAACTAGCGCTTCAGGATGCGCGGAAAGATGTCGCGGCAGAACTTTAATCGCAACGTTGCGCTCCAGACGCGGATCGCGCGCGCGGTAGACTTCGCCCATCCCGCCCGCGCCGATCAACGTCGTCAATTCATAAGAGCCTAGCTTTTGGCCCACCAGCGAAGGCGGCGGTTGCAAATACTGTTTTGAAAACTCCGCGACCACGCCGGCGGCAGGGTTGGTTTCAATGAAACTGCCGGAACGTTCGTGCGCAGCCAGCAGCGATTCCACTTCGCGGCGCAAGTCTTCGTCGTCCGCACAAGTCTTGGAGAGAAATATCGCTCGCTCTTCCGGCGACATTTCCAACGCCTGATCGAGCAGTTCGTCAATTTTTTGCCATCGGTCGGGGTTCATTGGGTTGATTGGTTTCACCGCTGAAGCTGGAATTGCGTTGCTGTCAGCGCACGTGACCAGAATCAGAAATATGGAAAAGCTTTCATCACAAACAAACCGCTTTTGAGGCGATCCGCCTGATCGTTACTCCCAGCAGCGTTTGATCACATCCAAACTGTGAAGCAAGACCTCCGGCGAAAGATAAGCGTCGCGTACAAGCTCCTGTCGCAGCAAATCCGTACTCAAGTATTTCTTGTTGCTGTCCGGAAAGACCGTCACCACAATCGCGTCGCCGCCCATTTGTTCCTGCACCATCGCCGCGCCGATGAAATTCGCGCCGGAAGAAATGCCGACCGCCAATCCCAACTGCGCGGCCAGTTTTTGCGCCATCAGAATGGCGTCGCCGTCGTGAACGCTGATGACTTCATCCAGCGCGTCCAGGTTGACGATGGCCGGGATGAACTCGTCTGAGATGCCCTGAATGCGATGGTGGCCGACTTTGTGCCCGGTCGAAAGCGTGGGCGATTCGGCGGGCTGCAACGGATGAATGCGAACGGCAGGATGGCATTCGCGCAAATATTGACACACGCCCATCACTGTTCCGCCCGTACCTACGCCGGCGATAAAGGCATCCGGTCGCAAACCGCGCGATTTCAGTTGCGCCCGGATTTCAGGCGCGGTGGTTGTGGCGTGCGCCGCGACGTTGGCTTCGTTGGAAAACTGGCAAGGCAGAAAAACATTTGGTTGCGAGGCGGCCATTTCTTCAGTCAAACGAATGCTGCCCAAAAAACCGCCTTGATCGTGAGACACGGGAACGATCTTCGCGCCCAAACAGCGAATGATTTCCACGCGCTCGCGGCTCATCCAGTCCGGCATAAAGATCGTCACCGGATGTCCCATCGCGCGGCCAATCGCCGAAAACGAAATTCCCGTGTTGCCGCTGGTGGCTTCGGCAATCGTGTCGCCTGGTTTAATCAGACCTTCGCGATAAGCGCGCGTCAGAATGTGCAACGCCATGCGGTCTTTGATGCTGCCAGTCATATTGAAATGCTCGGCTTTGGCATAAACCACGCGGCGGCGACCACGAAAGGTATAGCCGATGGCCAGCAGCGGCGTATTGCCAACCAAGTGCTGCAAGCCTCGGCAATGCGCGTCAATAGGTGTGTGTGCGGTGGAAGTCGTCATCTGAAATCCTTTTTTGGTTACGGCATCAACACCGTAACGGTCTTCGCCGCCTTGCCGACTGATGTTGCGCTGAACGGAAACACGCGCGGCGTGACGTTGCGCCAATCATCGAGTTGATCCTTGTAATGCACGCTCTGCGGATGGCCGGATTCGCCCAGCGTGATGCCGTGCTGCGTGTTGTCCCAATTCGAGGGATCGGCAATCAGTCGCATCGAAACCGTCGGCCCGACGTTGACCGTCGGCCCCAAGCCGCCCACGTAACCGTTGCCGGTTTGCGGGAAAGCTTCGATTTTGAATTGATTGCCCACCAGCGGCGCGGCGGCCAGCGGATGATTGAAGCGCACTTGCACGGCTTGACCGAACGTCCATTTCGATTCGTCCTCGCCCAATCGTTTGGCCAAATTGGCGCGCGCCGCGTCGTGACAGGACTTCACGAAGTCTTTCCAGTTGGCCCCTTCTGAATGCGATTTGGGCAGCCAGGCTGCGGGCCATTCGGTGACGATTTTGTCCATCAGCGCGTGGCGATTCGTCCAGCGATATTGTTTGGCTTTGTCTTCGCCGATGGCTGCGGAAACCACGCGATTGGCGAAGACATCGCGCATTTCGTGAACCAACAGCGCGGCGCGCGAATCCGGCACGACACGACCGTCCCAATCAGCAAGCAGTTTCAACGAAGCTTTCAGCTTTTCGTCCGCGCCGGCGTCACCATTGAACAGCTTGACGATTTCGCGCGCGAAGGTCGCGCCGCCGATGGCATAAGTGTCGCCTTGCACGGCGCGAAAATCGTCAATCGTCAGTTTCTGTTTGGCTTTGAGCAGATCGTTGATGCGTTTCTGGCGATAAGGCGCTGACCAGGCGTGCGTCAGATGATAGGGATAATCCTTGCCGACGATGCGCGCGTTGGCCGTGACGATCATTCCCGAAGGCGGATCGAAGACGTGCGGCAGTTTGTCGAAAGGAATGTAGCCCGTCCATTCGCCGTCATCGGTTGCGCCGTCGTAAGGCAGGCTGCCGTCGCCGGTCTTGCGAATGGGAATGTAACCCGCGCCGTAATAGCCTATGTGACCGTCAACGTCGGCGAAGATGAAATTCTGCGTTGCGCCGGCAAACGTGCTGATGGCCGTGGTGAAATCTTTCCAGTTGCGCGCCCGCGCGAGGTTGTAAAACGTCGTGACCATTTCCCGCGAAGTGTCGAGCGCCGTCCAGCGCAAGGCATACTTTTCCTCGCCACGCTGCAAAACCACTGGGCCGTGGCGCGTGACTGTGACTTCGTGCGTGACGGTTTCAGTGGCCGGATCGGTGGGAACTTTGCGGACTTTGATTTCTTCGCGGCGGATTTCGGCCTCTTTCCAGCCGCCGGGAACTTGATAGCGGCGCAAATTGGCTGGATCGAATTTTTCCAAATACACATCCTGCACATCCGGCCCTAGATTGGTCATGCCCCAGGCAATGCGGTCGTTGTGTCCGATGACCACCGCGTTGACGCCGGGAATGGTTACGCCCGCCACGCGTACGCCCGGCGCGGTCAGATGAATCAAATACCAGATCGAAGGCACGGAACCGGCCAGATGCGGATCGTTGGCCAGCAGCGGTTTGCCGGACGCCGTGCGTTTGCCGCTGACCACCCAATTGTTCGACGCCGCCAGCTCTTCCGCGCCAAGCCCAATGCGGTCTGCCGAACGTTGCCGAATTTCCTCATCGGCCAGCGCCAGTTTCAAAGCGTCATCACTGATCTTGGGCGCGAGGGACGCTTTCATAGCCGAGGCTTTGGCCTTGACGTTGTCGCCGCCGACCACGGGCGTGTCCATCGCCGTGAATTCCATCAACAAAGCCTCGCGCTGCGCTTGCGGCAGTGACGCCATCGCCGCGCGCATCACGTCGGTCTGCCAAGTCGTCGAAAGACTTTCGTGCATCAACAAACCGATGACCACCGAATCCGCCGCCGTCCACGGACGCGGCTTGTATTTCAAAATGCGAAACTCCGGCGGCAAATCTTTTTCTTCGCGCGAAGTGATAAACGCATTGATGCCATTGACCAAAGCATCCAGCGTGACTTTGGCTTCGCCCGTCACGTTGGCGGCGACTTTTTCCGACACTTGCGCAAAGCCGTAAGTGCGGCGGCGTTTGTCTTCATCAAGCGCGACGCGCCCGAAGATTTCCGATAGTTCGCCGCGCGCCGTTCGCCTCAGCAAATCCATTTGCCACAGGCGGTCGCCGGCCACAACGTAACCTTGCGCGAAATACAGATCGTGTTCATTGGCGGCTTCGATGTATGGAATGCCGCGCTCATCGCGCCGCACAGTGACTTTGTCTTTTAATCCGGCGAGCTTCAGTGCTTGCGGCGATTGCGCGATTGGCGAAGTCGTTGCGACAGGCAGAAAAACATACGCGAGGATCAACAGACTTAACCGAATCAGTTTCCGGGTCATTGATGAATCTCCTGTGATTGTTGGTGGTCGTTCCAGCGGTTTTTGAATCGGGCGTTTTACCGATTTCGCCGACAGAATAAATCCACCTCCACGCCAAGAGCAAAAAAGAGCGCAGCCACTGAGATTCCGAAAGTAGCCGAACTTGTGTCGAAACCGATGGCCTGCGCTCCCAGGTTTTCCATTCAGCTAAATTTGTAATTCATTCATCAGACGATGGCCGTTCGCTTGCCGGGCGGCGGCGCATTCCGGACAGACAGTGATTTCACGTTGGCACTCGTAACCGCGCCCACCGCTGTCATTCGTGCGGACGGCTTTGATGCGCGGTTCGCCGTGAACCAGGAAACGCTTGCGACAGGCGTTCACCTTCAAACGTTCTGGATAACCAACGGCGCGAGTTTCAATCGTGATTTTGGTTGCGGGAGTGTTGGACGGGACGGTTTTACAGCAGAGTTGACATCTGTACATTACCTCAGTCTGAAGCTGGCTTTATGTGCCGGGGGACTGATGTCCGGCGACGCCAGAAATAGATTCGGCAAGGCCGAATCGCGCGTTACGATACGCAGACCGTTTGCGGCAGTCAATCTATTTTTCAGTTTGATTCCAAGTGCCGGATGAGTGCGAAAAACGGACGATTGTCGGCATAACATCCGAAACGTCCAATGTGTCTATCGGCAAAAACGCGAAGAAGCCCGTCAGCGCGTCGGGCGTTGACTGGCTTCTTCCGTTTTTTGAATCGGTTCGGTTTCGCTTTGACGATTTGCAGCGAAGGCATACCAAAACAGCAATGCGAAGGG
>CAZRXE010001368.1:0-3126 GCA_964603695.1 uncultured Heliomicrobium sp. | reverse complement strand
GGTGATGAGTATGGACGTAAAAAAAAGAGCTGATCGGCAATTTCTTTCGGCCGGGTAAGCTCTACACCCAGGGGCGCCTAACGGTCAATGACCATGATTTTCGTTCTGCTGCGGCAGGCGTGGCTGTGCCACATGGCCTCTATGATATGACCCGCACTATCGGCTATCTCACGCTGGGCACGAGCCATGACACCGCTGAATTTGCCGTTGAGACACTGCGCCGCTGGTGGTTGCATATGGGCATTGGCTTTTATAGGTCGGCCAGCGAGCTGTTGATTACCGCCGATGGCGGCGGAAGTAATGCGAGCCGGAGCCGCTTGTGGAAAGTCGCGCTGCAACGCCTGGCGGATGAATTGCGCTTGCGATTGGCGGTTTGCCACTTCCCGCCGGGAACCAGCAAATGGAATAAGATTGAGCACCGAATGTTCAGTCATATTACGCTCAACTGGCGTGGCCGCCCACTGACCAGCCACGAAGTGATTGTCAATTTGATCAGCAGTACAACCACTGGGCAGGGACTGCGGATTGAAGCGGAGCTTGATACCAACTGCTACCCGACAGGCATCACCGTAAGTGATCAGGAGATGGCAAGTATTCAGTTGGAGAAAGCGAATTTCCATGGCGAATGGAACTACACGATCATTCCGAGATTGACCTGGAATTGATCGACTTATTTATGGACGCTCACTAAATTCACGGGGCGCGGATGAGTTCGCGCCTGTGCGGCTGACTCATCGCATTGCCAGGGATACCTTCCCGTTTTATTCAATGAGGGTTGCGGGCGAGTGAAGAGAACGGCGAAGGCCTTCACTGCTGCATTGTGAAGCGTTTCATAACGCCGATTTCCGGCCAGGATTACTCTCCGGCTGTACCAGAAAGGAGCCGGGGCGATTCAACAAAATGGCCTCGACAAACAACAACGATCAACAGCAAAAGGGAGATTTTTATGCAACGTTTACTGTGCAAACTCGCGGTTTCAGTCAAAGTCTTGGGTCTGGCAATGATGCTTTCCACTGTGTTCGCGGCGACGGCGCTGGCTCAAAGCAAACCCTGGACGACGGTCGGTTCGACAGGCGTGCCGGACGAAAGCGATCAGGTGATTTACACCGGCAACATTGTTTACCTGGATGGCGATTCCGCCGTCGTTCGGTACAACGTTGTGGCCGTGGACGGGTTGTTCGGCGCTGGGCCGGTGGCCACTTTTCCGCGAATGACGGTGACTTTCCGCGACAACGGCGATAACAACCATGTTGTTGTGCGGTTGCGTCGCGCTCAGATCAACGGGACTACGGTGACGACGCTTTTGACGCTCGACAGCAACGATTACGCCGGTTCCGGCTCGTTTCAAACGCGGACGCGGACGGCCTGCGGCGACGCCGCCTTCGAGTATGACTTCAACAATTACGCTTACTTCATCGAAGTGACTCTGAGCCGCACAGGCTTGCCGGTCACGCCCGGCGTAGCCGAAATCAAACTCGACCGCACGGCAAATTGTATCGCCTTGCAATAAGCCGGTTTGTCGCTCGTCAAGGGGATTACGGGCGGAGGCGCTGTCGGACGGCGTTTCCGCCCGCAACTGATTTTCAGGAGAACCGATCATGAGAAGGTCAATTATCGTAATTGCAAGCTGCTTGCTTTTCCTCGCTGTCAGTTCGGTTGCCGCGTCGGCGCAAACTGGCGTGACGGGCGATTCGGTAGAGGCTTGCCGTCAATTAGCCGTCGAGTTGCGGAAACTCAAATTGGAATTGGTGCAGCAAAAACTGGAGTTTCAGGAATGGAAGATCAAACAACTCGAACGCGAAGCGCATCAGGCACACGCCGAGCAACAGCGTCTGATGCAGGAAGACCAATCACTGGCGCAGCAATTGGCGGAACTGGATCAGCAACTCAGCGCCGGCGCACAGCGCGATGAACTGGAAGCGATGAAAACCGAATTGCGCGAACGCGAGCTGGCCAAACTGCAAACCCGGCTGCTGCCGCTTAATCAGCGCATCGCCGATTTGGCCGAGCAATTGAAACAAGCCGTCACGCAACGGAACGAACTGTTGCAACAAGCAGATCGGCTGAAAGCCACCCTTCCCCAATCTTGAAAATTCTCGGCAGTTTCATTTGCCGGATAAGGGGTCGCCTGTTAGTTGTCCTTTATCACTCAATCACAACGCACAACGGACAACGGACGATATCGAACTAAACGAAGAGTTTGGAGCGCGACGCTGAAATCGTCGCGCTCCGAACTCTTTTTGCAGGACGCAATCCGCATTTGCCAGGAATTGCGTATCCGGTTGGCGATGAGGTCTAATGCCGTTCGGTTCACAACCATAACTTCGATAAACATCCCAAAGGAGAACAGACTTATGTTGAAAAAGTTCTTTGGCCTGGGCGTGTTGATGCTTGCCTTGAGCGTAGCTGCGATGGCGCAGCAGGCTCAACAGCAACAAGCGCCCCCGGCCATTAAGACTCACTTGAAAGTCGGCGATGCCGCGCCCGATTTCACTTTGCCGGGCACGGATGGCAAGACTTACAAGCTGAGCGATTTCAAAGGCAAAAAGACCGTCGTGCTGGCCTTTTACATCCTGGCTTTCACCGGTGGCTGAACGAAGGAAATGAAGCAATATCAGGCTGATATTGCAAAATTCGGCGAAGCGGACACTCAAATTTTCGGCATCAGCGTGGACAGTGTGCCTGCGCTCAAACGTTGGTCGGAAGACCTCGCGCCCGAAACCAAAGGGCTGAGCTTTCCCTTGCTCAGCGATTTCAAACAACGCAAAACCGTCAAGGATTACGGCGTGTTCAACGAAGCTCAAGGCTTCGGTATGCGCGCTACATTCGTGGTGGACAAGGAAGGCATCATTCGTCACGTCGAGGAAGGAACCACGGCGATTGACCCTTCGGCGGCGTTCCAAACCTGCAATATGTTGAAGAAGAAGTAAGCGCGGGCGAGCAGCACTGACAGGCAAGCGGAAGGATTTTCAAACCTTTCGCTTGCCGGTTTTTATCGCGGAGAGGTTGTTATGGAAACGGTCATTGTTGATCAAAACGGCGGGGTTACGATTCCGCCGGAAATACTTAAAAAGCGCGGACTCAGTCCTGGTGATGCCTTAAGTGTCAGGGATACGGAACAAGGCT
>CAZRXE010001367.1:0-4871 GCA_964603695.1 uncultured Heliomicrobium sp. | reverse complement strand
TTCTCAATTGTTATGCCGAACACTTCTGCAGGATGGCTTTCATTTTCCATTTGTCATTTGGGATTTTCCATTTGGGATTTGAGATTCTCGCCAATGACAAATGACAAATCTCAAATCCCAAATGGAAAATCTTGCCCCAGGTTCATCCTGTAAATCCTGAAAAAAATCCTGACAATCCTGTCTATGGTTATCGGATCGAAAGCTTATCGCCTTCTTTCAGCGCGCCGTTGTCGGCCACGGCGTAATGATTTGCGTCGGCGGCCACAATGATGACGGCGATTTGGCGTTCGGTGTTGTTGGCTTCGGGGCGGGCGACGGTGGCGGCGACGCCTTCAAATTTGACCGCGCCGCGCGGAACCAACAAATGCTGCGGCGTTTCGCCGGTGATGATGGAAACCTGCGCGGACATTCCCGGTTTCATGATTTCAGTGGCCGTGCGATCCAGGGAAACGATGACGCGGAAGATTTTGGCTTTGGACATCCATCCGGCTTTGACTGCGGTTTGCGAAATCTCTTTGACCGCGCCGGTGATGACGGTGTCCGGGTAACTGTCTAGTTTGATTTCGGCCTTTGCGCCGATGGAAAGTTTCGGGCCGTCCACTTCATTGACCAGCGTCAGCACTTCCATTTCGGTCATATCGGGCAAGCGCACAATCGGCCAGCCGCCCCAAACCATATCGCCAACCTGCATCTTGCGGCGTTCGTTGTAATGTTCGTTGTAAATGACCATGCCGTCCGCCGGCGCTTTGATACGCATGCCGTCCAGATTGCTTTTGGCGCGGTCGAGTTGAACTTGCAGCTTGTCCTTCTCGATGGTTTTGACTTGAAGCTCGGCGGCCTGCTCTTTCTTTTTCTGTTCGATCTTGGCGAGGTGGTTGTCGTATTCGGTTTTCGATTTTTCCAGCGCCAATTGGGCTTCCTGGTATTCGCGGCGGGCCAGAACTTCGGCGGGAATTTTGGCTTTGAGCTTGGCTTGTTCGTGCGCCAGCCAGAGCTTGCTCAGCTCGACTTCCAAATCGCGCAATTGAGATTCGTGCTGCGCGCGCAGGCGGACGATTTCGTTTTCGGCAGCGACGATTTTTTCTTCGTTGTCTTTGATTTTGGTCAGCACCGTGCCGGCGTCGAGTTCGGCAACGCGCTCCCCGGCTTTGATGACGGTGCCTTCCGGCGGCAGGTACACGATTTTCGCTTCTTCGGGCGTGTTGGAATAAATCATCCTCGAACGCACCGCGCGCAGTTCGCCGTCCAGCAGCAACACCTTTTTGATCGAGCCGCGATTGACGGCGACCAACGGTGCATCTTCCGAAGTTGTTTTGACTGAAGAAGCGAGCGGATTGGTGAACGAACCGGAGCGAAAACGCGAAAGGATCAGTGGTGTCAGCAGCGCAAGCAAAAACGCCGCGCCAACGGCAACGACCAAAACCTGACGCATCCGCTCGCGTGGCTTGATAGCGAGGCTGGGCATGGATGTTTCTCCGTGAATGTCTGCGTTGATGTTTGGCGGTTTGGAACGCCGCCTTCATTGCTTACTGCGATGCGGTGTCAAACGTTGAACGAAAAAATGAAGTTTCAATTCTTTAGTAGTTGGCAAAAAGAGGCACAGGCAGAGTTTCTCTTTGGTTTATGACACGGCGATTTTCGCAGCGATCATTCCAGCGGCGCGGTTGGCGATCATCGCCACCACGGCATTCGGATGGCCTCTGGGAACGGCGGGCATTACGGAAGCGTCCACCACCCATAAGTCTTCTGCGCCGCGCACCTGCAACTGCGAATCAACCACGGCGCGCAGATCGGAACCCATTCTGCAGGTACTCGTCGGATGGTAAACGGTTTGAATTTCAGACGTGAGCTTTGCCAGCAATTCGGCGTCGTCGCTGATGGCTGGGCCGGGAAAGATTTCCTTTTCCACCAAATCGGCAAGCGGCGAAACGGTCGCAATCTTGCGCGCCAGTCGTGTTCCGGCCAGCGTGGCTGCGGCGTCTCTGCCTTCAGTGTCTGTCAGTAAACCGAAATCAATCAGCGGCGCATCCAGCGGATTGGCGCTTCGCAAACGTAAACTGCCGCGCGAACGCGGCGCGACGACGGCAACGCCTATGCTGACGGCGTCCACTTGCGGTGCTTCCAGTCCCTGGTTGCTCCACTGAAAGGGAGCAAGGATCAGTTCGATGTCGGGCGGCGTTCCTTTTACTCCGCTCGAATGTGTGAAGGCCATAGCTTCGACGGCATTGGACGCCAACATTCCGCGTTTGAACAACAAGTAGCGCAGCAGGCTCATGGGTGACTCGGCCTTTTTGAAAGTGTCGGTTCCGCGCGTGCTGAAAATGACCGGAACCATCGGATGATCCTGCAAATTTGCGCCGACTTCGGGCGCGTCGTAATAAACCGGAATACCTAGCTGTTTGAGCGCCGCCGCCGGGCCGATGCCGGACAACATCAACAACTGCGGCGAACCGAACGCGCCCGCCGCCAGAATCACGCCGCGCGCCGCAAAGGTTTTTTCGACTCCACCCAGTTGAACCGTCACGCCCGTCGCGCGTCCGTTGGAACGCTCCACGCGCAACACCTGAGCGTCGCGCACGACTTGCAGATTGGAGCGTTGCATCGCCGGTTTCAGATAAGCGTCGAAGGCGCTGAAACGTTGGCCGTCTTTGTGCGCCAGTTCGGTCAGCCAGGCACCTTCAAAAGCATCGCCGTTGTAAGACGGCTGATCGCCCACGCCCGCCGCACGCGCTGCTTCGACAAACGCTTTCGACAGCCTGTGAGCGTTCATGTTCGGCGAAACCAGCATCGGGCCGTTGCGACCGCGCGCGTCGTTGCTTTCTTCGCCGAGCCAGCATTCCTGCTCTCGAAAGGTCGGCGCGACCTCTTCCCAGCCCCAGCCCGCAGCGCCCGCCGTCACCCATTCATCGAAATCCGCCGGATGACACCACTGATGAATCTGCGCGTTCATATTCGACGAACCGCCCAGCATTTTTCCGCGCGGTGTAAAGATGCGCCGCCCGTCGGCGGCAATTTGCGGTTCGCTTTCAAAATTCCAGTCCAGCTTGCTTTTGAACAACTTGGCAAAGCCCGCAGGGATTTTGACGAACGGACTGGCAGGCTTGCCGCCCGCTTCGATCAGCGTGACTCGTAATCGCCCCGAACTGCTTAACCGCTCCGCCAACACACAGCCGGCGGTTCCTGCTCCGACAATGATGACATCGTGCATATCGCTTCTTGCTTCGGTGGTTGTGGATCGAGCGCCATTCGTTACGGCGCTATTGGGGTACTGCCGAACAGCTTCTTTACTTCTGAGTACTACTTGGCGGTTGAGGAAAGTGTTCCAGCCCGGCTACTGAACCTGATAATCGCCCTCTCGCTGTTTGACCTTGCCGTCTTCGGCAATTGCGCGGCGCGGACGTAAACTCAACCGTCTGCCGGTAATCAGTCTTGCGCCGCGTTGGTAAGTGAAATACGACCAAGCCCAGTTGAACATCACCGCGAACCGATTGCGGAAACCGATCAAAAACCAAATGTGCAAGCCCAGCCAGAACAACCAAGCGGCAAAACCCGTCAGTTTCAATTTGCCGATTTCGGCAATGGCTGCTTTGCGACCGATGGTGGCCATGCTGCCTTTGTCGTGGTAACGGAACTCTTCGCGCGGTTTGCCGGCCAGATCGTTTTGGATGTTGCGAGCGACGGCTTCACCCATTTGCATCGCCACGGGACTGACGCCGGGCAGTGGTTTGCCGTCCTGCTGAAACAAGGTCATATCGCCGATGGCGAAAACGTTTGGTTGGCCGGGCAGGCTCAAATCCTTTTGAACAATGACGCGGCCCGCGCGGTCTGTTTCCACGCCGAGTGATTGCGTCAAGGCCGTCGCGCGCACGCCCGCGCCCCAGATGACGGTTGCCGCGTTGATCTTTTCTTCGCCGAGGCAAACGCCGGTGTCATCAATCTTGGTGACTTGCGCGCCGGTTCGCACCTTTGCGCCGAGCTTGGTCAATTGTTGCAATGCGCTTTCGGAAAGTTCGGGCGCGAAGCTCGGCAGGATTTTCGGCCCGCCTTCCAGCAGCAGGATTTCGGCGGCTTCAGGATGGATGGTGCGAAAGTCGCGGGCGAGCACGAAATTGGAAAGCTCGGCAATTGCGCCGGCGAGTTCGACGCCCGTCGGGCCGCCGCCGACCACGACGAAAGTCAACAATTCGCGGCGGCGTTTCGGATTCGTCTCTTTTTCCGCCGCTTCAAAGGCCATCAAAACGCGGCGACGAATTTCCACCGCGTCATCCAAATCCTTCAAACCCGGCGCGAACTGTTCCCAGTCGTCGTGACCGAAATAACTGGTGCGCCCGCCGGTGGCCAGCAACAGGTAATCGTAACCGAGGCGCTCTTCGCGTTGGCCGCCCAAAATGACTTCGCGATTGGCGAAATCCACGCCGGTGGCTTCGGCCAGCAAGACTGTGACGTTTTTCTGCCCGCGCAAAATGGAGCGAATCGGGGCGGCGATGTCGGCGGGCGAAAGACCCGCCATCGCGACTTGATAAAGCAAAGGTTGGAACAGGTGATGGTTGGTGCGGTCAATGACGGTGACGCGAACCGGCGCTTTTCTCAAAGCTTGCGCCGCCGTCAATCCGCCAAAGCCCGCGCCAATGATGACTACGTGGTGCGTCTTTGTACTCATTATGTTCAACTCAGCACGCGCAGCACGACGCTGATTTGCTTGGTGGTCGGATGCGCAATGATTTTCGTTAGCGCAGCAAGGCTTCCACTTCGTCCAGCGAAAAGGTTCGTTGTTCCTTTTTGCTCTCATCCAGAAAAGATAGAAACTCGTGGTTGCGTCGCAGCAGGTCCACCTCAAGCGTCAGATCATCTGCCGGGCTGAGAATGAACTG
>CAZRXE010001366.1:0-1976 GCA_964603695.1 uncultured Heliomicrobium sp. | reverse complement strand
TATGATTCGGCCGCCATCAATCGAGTTGCGGGCAAGTCGATCCGGGTGCCAAGCTATGACGCCGTCTGCCTCCCGCCGTTCGATGCGGCGCATCATTTCGTCAAACAGGGGGCGACCTGGCGTCTTAGCGCTTTGCGCTTCTTCGTAAATAGCAACTATGCTGATTTCCGGCTTGTCAGAAAACGTCCTTTCCAATTCGGCGCGCTGGGATTCAATCGACAGCACCTGTCGATCTTCGCTCTCCGATGACTTGCGACAGTATAAAAAATACCTCATTGCGATTTGGTTGAGGGCTCGACGCCAGCCGTCGGCTTTTCGGCCAAGGCCCGAAAAAGTTCCATCACTTCATTTGCCCGAATGTCGGCAGCCTCTGGTGTAATGGTTTCGCCGAATTCTTCCTGCCAGATTTGGCAGAATTCGCGGATCGCTTCCGGTACGAAATTCATCTCAGGCAGTTTGCCGGCGAATGCGATGTTCCTGTAGGCCGGACTGTTTGCCGTTTTGGGCGAGAGAACTCGCCTTGACTGACCAATCTTCAGTATTGCGCGCCAGAAGTGGCGCGCCAAGTGGCTTTGGCTGCGCGCCTGTGGAAAAGTTGCCGTTTCCGGCAACAAAGCCAGTCTGCCAACTGCCGAGCAGTTGCTTAGTCTAGAAGCGTGACAAGGGAAACATCCAATCGCAACCGCCCTACGATGTCGGCGGTTTTGCCTGATGGCCGACTCGCGGAGATGCTCTTGCGCGACGCCGAGCCCAAATCTATATTTGCTGTAGGACGCGGTGACGAATGGAGTTTGGAGTCGGAAATTGACTTGCCGGACGGGCGTCTGGTGCCTTTTTCGCCGCGAAACAACCTCATTGAGCACGGCGTCGTTCTGTTGCCTTCGCAACCAGAGCCCTACGAAAGCGATGCATCACTGCAGCAAGCAATCCAAGCGTTTATCCACCGCTTTGTGGATGTCAGTCCAATGTATGAGAAAATTGCGACTCAATACGTGCTTTTGTCGTGGATTCACGACGCTTTCAATGAACTGCCATATCTTCGCCTGCGTGGCGATCCGGGCAGCGGCAAAACGCGATTTTTGACGGTGGTTGGTTCGCTTTGCTACAAGCCGATATTTGCCAGTGGCGCTTCAACGGTTTCGCCCATCTTCCGCATTCTCGACGCAGTACGCGGCACGCTCGTTATCGATGAGGGGGACTTCCGCTACAGCGACGAGCGGGCGGAGATTATCAAGATCCTGAATAACGGAAATGCAAAAGGATTTCCGGTGTTGCGATCTGAAGTGACACCGCGCAAGGAATATGACCCGCGTGCCTATGCGGTCTTTGGTCCTAAACTGGTCGCCACGCGCGGCTACTTTCAGGATTATGCCTTGGAAAGTCGCTGTTTGACGGAGGAAATGGGGCTGTGCCGGTTGCGCGATGACATCCCCATTAGCCTACCGCCAAGTTGGAAATCCGAAGCCCAAGCGCTTCGCAACAAGCTTTTGATGTATCGCTTCCGGAATTTCCACACCAGTTCACCCGCCGCCGAAAGGCTTGACCGCTCAATCGAACCACGTCTGGCACAGGTTTTCTTACCGCTGTTGAGTATGGCTCGCGGTGCTGAGGACCGAGCCGAACTCTTGCAGCTTGCCGAACGGTCGAGCCGGGAAATGGTCGCCGATCGAGGCATGGAGGCTGAAGCGCAACTGCTTGAAATCTTGCGGGATTTCGTGCGGGATCAATCGCGCCTAGGGCTCAAGGAAATTGCCGCAGCTTTTGCGGAGCGCTTTGGTGAAAATTACGACCACCGCATCACCCCAAAGTGGGTCGGGACGATGGTTCGCCGCCATTTGCATATAAAAACGCACAAAACGCATGGTGTTTACATTATTCCCTCTGCCGAATGCGGAAAATTAGCTCGGCTGTTTGAACGATTTGGTGTTGAACCGGATGCCGAATCGGAGCATATGCCAGGTCAGTTGTGGAAAACA
>CAZRXE010001365.1:0-4038 GCA_964603695.1 uncultured Heliomicrobium sp. | reverse complement strand
TGAGGAAAGAGTTTTGGCAGCCACGGGCCGCAGGCGAAAACAAACACATCAGCAGAAATTCGCTGGTCGTCACGGGTGATCACTTCTGTCAATCGTCCCCCGCCTTTGGGAGCGACAGCCGCTTCCAATAGGCAATCGCCGCCGTTGCGCGCGAAAGTTTCTGCCACGGTTTGCACAGCGCGGCGGGCGAGCAATGCGCCGCTCGATGGCTCGTAAAGCGCCCAGACGACATCGCCGAAGTTGATTTGCGGAAAGCGGGGTTCCAGTTCGCTGCGGCGCAATTCCTCAAACTCGATGCCGACTGTTTTGAATGTGGTCAGCGTCGCCAGCGTGTAAGGATCGTTTTCGCGCGCCATCCAGAGTACGCCGGTGCGATGAAACAACTCCGGCTTGCCAGCTTGCGCAAACAGTTCCCGCCACATCGCCAGCGAACGGTTCGACCAGCGGGTGTAAATTTCGTCCGCGCCATAACCCATGCGGATGATGCGCGATTCACCGCCGGAACTGGCGCGATTATTGGCTGCGCCGTAAGCGTCAAGGAGCGCGACGCGCAAACCCGCGCGCTGCAACTCCAGCGCAGTCCACGCGCCGAACACGCCCGCACCAATGACCGCCGCGTCGTAGCTTTTGCTCATTTTTCTGTTGTCTCCGAATTGTTGGGTGATGGTTGCCGCCGGACGCGGCGGGCAGACTATAATGACGGCGCTTGGTAAAAGCCAATTGGTCACAAGCATTGCTGTCATCCTTCACGAATTTCGTTTTCCCCAAAAGCTTTTACGATGAATCAACCTGCTTCAAACCCTGCTTCTCCGCAATCGGATCAACCGAAAATCGTACTCATCTACACATTACTGGCCACCGGTTTCGTTTTTTTGCTGGTGTTGATCTGGTTGATCGGTTCGCGCAGCACTCAGGAACTGGAACGGATTAGCACGAATGCGGAAGAAACCTCCGATAAGTTCAAAGAGCGTTTTAAATTGGTCAGCAAGCTGCGCGAGGCGGAAATCAACATTCTTGCCAAGTCCAAATTGGTTCGCGCCACCGATTCTTTTCCCATTCCAATTATTCCATTCAATACCTTGTTGAACGAGGCTCGGCTGGAATTCGATAAGGCGTTCAAAAGTGCGGAAGAATATTGGAGCAAGCGGGTACAGTCGCGACTAGAGGAAATGAGAAAGGAAGGTAAGAGCGAGGTTCCGCCCGATTTTGACGTGAAAAAACACCGGGACGAGCGGGAGTGGATGAAGATTCTGAAGTCAGAAGAACTAGTGGCTTGGAAGATGCTGGAACAGGCCGAGCCGCAATTTTTGAAGTTCCTGGAAAATTGGGAGTTGACGGATGACAAGCCGGCGGACGCTTCATTGCAGCCCACGCCGTCCCCTAACGGTTCTTCGAAAAAGGAAAAGAAGAAAGATTCGGTTCCATTGTTCGAGGATGCGTTGAGTGATCTTTCAAATGCAGTGATCAAAGAGCAGGGACTGATTTTGGAACAAATGGAAAAAAATCAGCGGGCGGCGATTCAGGAAGTCAACCGAACCAGCGGAAGCGCGCTCGTGATTGGTTTGGTGGTGGTGATGATCGTGGTTTCGCTGATTCGCAGCCGGCTGGCTGAGTTGCGAAGAGCGGTTCGGCTGGCGCAGGAAGCCAAGGATTTTGCGCGCTCGGTCTTCGACAGCCAGTCGAACGATATTTTAGTCATTGATGAAAATGGCGATTTATCGGCGGTCAACAAGGCGTTTTATAAGCACTTCAAGCTGAGCGCCTCGGAATTGACCTTGCAGGATTACCGCAGCGCGCTCGCCCAATCGCCGGAGCTTGCGGGATTTGTTCAGCAGACACTGAGTGCGTCGGACAAGAACGGTTCGCACCGCGAACGCATCGAAATCAAACCGAAAAGAGGTTTGCGGCAAAGCCGGAATTTCGCGGACGAATCGCGGTTACTGGATGTTTACGTTTCTCCGTTGACCATCAACCAGCAAACGCGCGGACGCGTGGTTGTGCTGGTGGATGTGACCGAAGCCGAGCGCGCCCGCGAAGAATTGCGCCGCAGCCGCGCGCTGAGCACTGTCGGCCAGATCACCGCGCAGGTGGCGCACGAACTTTACAATCCCATCGGTGCGGTCAAATTGAACATCGAATTGCTGGAAATGCAGATGAGCGGCGCGGACGAGGATTTGAAGCACACTGTCGCCAGGCTCAAACGCGGGACGGAGCATCTTTCGACCATCGTCATGGATTTGCGTTACCTGACGCGCGCGCGCGAACCCGAACGCAAACCCACCAATCTGAATTCCCTGCTGGAAGAGACTGTGGAGTTGGCCAGCGACCGTCTGGAACGTTCGCGCACGGTCGTCGTCCGCCGCTTTTCCGACGATCTGCCGTTGGGCAATCTGGATTCGCAGCAACTGCGCAAGGTTTTTCTCAACCTGTTGATTAACGCAGTGGAAGCTTCGCCCGCCAACAGTGAAGTTGAGTTGCACACGAATTTCATCGCGCCTGGTGCGGCTCTCATCAACGATTTGCAGGCGCAACAAGGCGCGTTCGCCGTTAGCGTGGTGGATCACGGCTCAGGTATGTCCGAAGAAACACGACAGCGCGTCTTTGAAGCGTTTTACACCACCAAACAGAACGGAACCGGTTTGGGAATGATGATTACCCAGGAAATAGTCAAAAAACACGGTGGGAAAATCGAGGTCGAAAGCGAGGAAGGAAAAGGAACGACTGTCAGTGTTTATTTGCCGGTTTAGACTGTTGTCGGTGGTCAGTTGCTAACTGTCAATTGTCGCGAGCAAATTGCGACTGACAACCGACAATAAACAACTGACCGATTCAAACGGAAATCACTTCCAACTCGGCGTCCACTTCTTCGCGCAGCATATGTTCAATGGCCATTAGCGTGCCGCCGATGGAACTGGGGCAGCTTCCGCAAGCACCTTGATAGCTAATCATGAGCTTTTTGTCGTGCAGCCCGATGATTTCCAAACCTCCGCCGTCGCCGGCCAGTCCCGGACGAATCTTTTCATCCAGCACCTGATTGATGCGGTCGAGCAGCGGGTCTTCGCCTGGAGTGAATTTTGGCGCTGCGGGCGCTTGCGCGGCGGCTTCGCTGACGGAAGGCGCGGAGCGAATCGGTTCAGCCAGTTTTTTCAGCACGTCTTCCCAACTAACGTCCTCGTCTTTGTTTACTGTGACGAAACGATCCATGTAAAAAACTGAAGTGACGTTGCCGACTTTGAAAAGTGAATCGGCCAACGGATCGGCCAGCGCGGCTTCGGCTGTTTGGAAGGAGCGGGAAGAGCCGACGATAACAGGCTCTTTCAAAATGAACTTCACGGCATTCGGATTCGGCGTGTATTCGATGTCTGCAATTTTAGGCATGATTTCGATTTCTTCCTCTCAGGGTTTCTATTGTATCGGAGTGCGGTCAGTTTGAAAGTAAGCTGAATTATAAACGGCGGGCTGTGTCAGACAAATCACGGCCCTTGCCCCTTTGCCCAAAGTTGGCGGACAAGACATAATTCGCGCTCATCATCTACCCAAAAGGCAATCACCCGAAAGGCAGTCAAAAATGAAGTCTCACACGAAGTACCTTGTCTTCAGCACGGAGAAGCGGCGGGAGTACATCAACATTACGGATGACGTGGCTCAGGCCGTGGCTGACAGCGGCGTAAAAGAAGGCTTCGCGCTGGTTTCGGCCATGCACATCACGGCTTCGGTTTACGTCAATGACGCCGAGGACGGTTTGATCGCCGACATTGACGAATGGCTGGAAAAATTGGCCCCAATGCGTCCGGATTACCGTCATCATCAAACCGGCGAAGACAACGGCGACGCCCATTTGAAAAATCTGTTGATGCATCATCAAGTGTTGCTACCGATCACCAATGGGCGCTTGGACTTGGGAACCTGGCAGCAGGTTTATTACGCCGAATTTGACGGACGACGGCGTAAACGAACGATCATCAAAATCATCGGCGAGTGAAGGGCGCTCACTCGACCATACTCAGGCAAGTTTAAGCAGACATGAAAAATTTAGTT
>CAZRXE010001364.1:0-5570 GCA_964603695.1 uncultured Heliomicrobium sp. | reverse complement strand
TGAACGCGCGGCAACACTTCCGTGTCGGCGTCCGAGGCGTTGATTTGCTCGAAGGCAGTCTCGATCAAATCGCGCGTGAAGCGGTGAAACGGCGTCATCGAACCGCCTTGATCCACCAGCAAAATCAGATGGGCGTGGTTGCGCCGGCGGCGGCCAAACACAGGCGCGAAGAAAAATCCTTGCCGTGCAGTTCGTTCGACGGTCGCCGCCACGTCCAATACATCCGCCGGGCCGTCCGGCACAGGCAAACGCAATTGCCGCCAGCCATAAGCCATTTCGCGCCGCGTCAACGGAAAACGCAGCGTCATTTCGTCGCGGCGTTCTTCGGCAACCGGCGGCGGCAAGACAGGCAAAATTTCCGGCTCGGCTTCGATGGTTGTTTTTGGTCGCGTTTCGGTTTCGGTGTTTGGCCCGGCGTTGGGAGTTTGTTTGGCGGGAGCTTGCCGCGTTTGATCACGCAGTTCGGGCGGATTTTCGATGCGCGGCTCGCTTTGCCAGACTTCCGCCCAGATGCGGTTGAAGCTTTCGATTTCGTCGCGGTTGCGGCAACACAACAAACGTAAATCCGCCTGCCATTGAGCTTGGGCATCACCGTGCAAGCCGCTTTCCAGCAATTCCATCGCGTCCAGCAATTCGGCCAGACCCAGATTGAACCGCGCCGCCCGCAACCGCCGAAACAACGCAATCAGTCGCCGCCGTAATTCTTCGCCGGTGATCGGAGCGCGGACGTCCAGTCCGCCAATGCCGCGCAATCGGCGGAAAAAAGCCAGCACTTGTTGCCGAAAGCCTTCGCCGCTCATCGCGCGCTCCCGACTTGACCCAGCCAATCCGCGCGCAATTTGAAAAGCAGTTCGGGAAACGGCAGTTTTGCTTCCGCCTGAAGCTTCGCCGCCGTGAACCGCTCTTCGCCCAGCGCCTGAATCCAATCCAGAAATTCGCTGGTTCCGGGTTTCTTGTGCAAACCGCCTTCGGTGCGCAGTTTCAGAAACCGCTTCGCCGCAGTTTCAGTCAGGGCGCGAAATTCCGACTGCCTGGCGCGCTCGGCGTAATGTTCTGCGACGATGGCTTGCAGTTCGGCTTCGCTGGGGAAATCCAGGTAAAAGTAAATGCAGCGGCGCAGGAAAGGCGCGGGCAAATTCCCTTTCTCTTTGTTGCTGGTGATGATGACCAGCGGTTTATGCCGCGCGGTGACGGGGTCGCCGCCAGTTTCGGGAATGTCGAATTTCCACGGACGATCCAGCACGGTCAGCAAATCGTTCGGGAAATCCAGATCGGCTTTGTCAATTTCGTCAATCAAAACCACCGCCGGGCATTCTTGAAGCTGAAAGGCTTTGCCCAACGCGCCGAAGCGCAGGTAATCGGCGGCGTTTTCCGGCTTGCGTTTCGAGGCCGCGACGGCTGCGGGCGCGTGCTGCTGCAACTGCACGTCGTGAAGCCGCAGCATCGCGTCGTAAGTGTACTTCCCTTCCTGCGCTTTGCTGGTCGAAGTCACGGGCCAGGAATAAAACGGCAAACCCAATTCGTAAGCCACGGCATAAGCCAGCCGCGTCTTGCCGCAACCGGCCTCGCCTTCCAGCAGCAAAGGGCGTTCGAGCTTCAAAGCCAAATTGACCGCGCGAATCAATTCCGGCGACGCACGGTAAGGTTCATAGTCGGTGGGCGCGTCCTCGTGCGGATGCGCGGGTCGTTGTCGGGTGTTGTTGAAAGTGAAAGCGGGTGTTCGCATGGTTGTTGTCCTTTGGTTCGAGCGTTAAGGTTCGTTGAAGATGTGTTCTCGCAAGGCTTCGTAAACCAAAAAGGGTTGGCCGCCCTGGCTGGATTCATAAACCAGATCGGTCATTGCGGCGAGGGTCAGACCGGCGCCCCAGGTGAAAACGCCTGAATCCAGAAAATCCTCGACCTCTTGCCGCATCCAGGTTCTGAGCGGCAGCGGGCGCAGTTTTTCGGCCATCGGGTTTGCCTCGTCGCAGCAATGCGCTTGCAGC
The DNA here is from genome assembly GCA_964603695.1 of uncultured Heliomicrobium sp. GTDB lineage: Bacteria > Acidobacteriota > Blastocatellia > RBC074 > RBC074 > RBC074. Next base: position 3,585 of record CAZRXE010001364.1, on the reverse strand, counting down.
AAATGCGCGGGAACGGGGCGGCTGGTAGTCAAGACAATCACCAGTTTGGCTTTGCGGCGTTTGTCGTGAAGGCGGAAGGATTGCACCAGCCGCGCCCAAAACTGTTCGACAAACCAGGTGAACACTTTGTCGTTGGCGCAAAAGTAATCCCAGTTGTTGAACTCGATGAAAACCGCGCTGTTGGTGTGAATCGAACGGCAGATGCGCTTGATGATTTCCGCCGCGTAAGCATCCGCTCCGCCGGCCACGGGCGAGACGGCAAACCGATCCGCCAGTTTTTCCAGGATCGTCATCTCGTCCAACTTGTCGTTTTTGGTGAAGCCGACGGGATGTGGTTTGTAATCCATCGTGCTTCGGTTGAGTTCTTGCCGAACAATTTCCAAACACCATTTTCCGCCCAGTGCGTTGCTGTTCTGGATCAGAAACAAGCCAGCCGCGCCGTCTTCTTTTGCCTGACCGAGAAAGCCGCCCAGAATTTCCCTGGCTTCGCTGAAATCAATGAGATGGATTTTCTCCTCGAAATTCAGATAGCGCCGATTGGGATCAGAGCTTTTCGCCGCGCTCCGGTTGCGTTCGGCTTCGATCTCTTCAAGCTCTTTGTCGAAGCCTTCGATCTGCCTTTTGAGCGGTGCGCGGTCTGCCGCGTTGATGGTGCCGTTGAGATGGTCTTCGGCGGCTTGCCGTCGCATCACCAACGCAGCTTCTCTTTCGTTCAAAGCCTTCCGCTTTCGATCTTCTTGATTTCCAATCATCAAGCCGTCTCCTTCAGTTGCCGGTTTTCCCCGGGTCGCAAGTCCGCAATGATGATGTCGCCGGCCATTTCGCTTTGGAAAGTCGGCGTTTGCGTGGTTCCTTTGGCCGCCGCCCATTCGCGGACGCCGTCCGAAACGTGGCGATTGATGTCTTGGGCGGTGACGAAACCCTTGCCGTCGCGGTCGGCTGCGCCGGTCAGCGCGTCCAGCAAAAAACTGGTGAATACGCCTTGCCCGATATTCCGGTCTTCCCAACTCAGTTCGCCTTGTTTGCAGGAAGCCAGAATCGCCAAACCCTCGGCCTGCTCGAAGACACGGCGGATGAATTCGTCTGAAAAGCCTTTGCTGCCGATGTCCGCGCCGGAACGACAGGCGTCAATGACGATGATTTTGCCGCGCGCTTTGGCGCTGCGCAGGATTTCTTCGACGCGCCGCAACGACACGGCCGTGTCCGACAAAGCCGCGCGCCGACCGTCACGGGCGACCAGATAACTTTGGCCGTCTTCGGCATCGCCGTGACCGCTGTAATAAAACAGCAGCAAATCGTCCTCGTCCGTGGCGTTGGCGACGGCGCGCAAGGCCGTCAACAAATTGTTGCGCGTGGGCAGCGCGCGCGCTTCCGTGGCCTCGTCGGTCAGCAAATGCACTCGCCGCTGGTCGTAACCGCTTTTGAGCAGTTGATTGCGCACCGCCGTCACGTCTTCGACGGCCAGCCGTAATGCGTCGTAATCGTCGTATTGATTAACGCCGACCAGCACCGCCCAGCGCCGGCCTTCGCCGAAATAACGGGGGTTGCCGCCGACTGCGCCAAGTCCTTTTTGCGCGTCAGGCGCGGGCGGCGAAACGAGCGCCGCCAGTTCCGTTTCGACTTCTTCGATTTGCCGATCCAGCGCGGCAACCTGGCGTTTGAGCGGTTCGCGGTCACTGGCGTTGAGCGTGGCATTGAGTTGTTCATTGGCGGCTTGCCATTGGCGTTCCAGCAGCGATAAGCGTTCGACGAGCGCACGGCGCTTTCGTTCTTGATGCGATGTCATGGGAATTGAAGCCTCCAGATGGTTGACTGCGGATGACTGAGCGATTTGATGAACCGCTCGGTTCGACAGGGCGCGCGAAGAATAAAAGAAGCCTTCACAGGCCGCAACGCTTCCTCGCCAAAGTGAGGCGTCAAGTTGGAGCCGGCAGCGAGACGCGGGTATGATCCGAGGCAACCGATTTTCACATTTGGAGGAATTCCATGACGGCACGCGCGGTCAAACAAACAGCAAATTCCATTGCGCCTTATCTGGCGGCGATTGAACACCTGCCGGCGGGCAGCACATTGGTGGTGATGGGGGTGACGCCGCCGGAGTACGAACGATTGGTGGAATCGCTGGGCGACGGCAACACGCTTCGCATCGGCTATTACCAGGGGAGACTGGAAATTATGAGTCCACCTAGGTTGCACGAAATCTTCAAGGAATTGCTGGTCAAGCTGGTATACCTCATTGAGTTGGAAACCCGCATCGTCGTTGAAAGTATGGGTTCAACCACGTTTCGCAAAGGTACTTTTCCGGGTGGCGCTGAGCCGGACACCTGTTTTTACGTGCAACATGCGCGGAACATCATCGGCAAGGAAAAAATTGACCTTCGCCGCGATCCGCCGCCGGAGGTGGTGGTCGAAATTGACTTGTCGAGTACATCGGTCGCCAAACGCGACTTTTATGCGCACATCGGAGTGCCCGAAGTATGGAACTACGATGGAAATCGGCTGCGTATCTCGCAGTGGACGGAATCAGGATATATCGAAATCAACCACAGCCTGGCCTTTCCCGTGCTGACCGCCAAACGACTGACGCAGGCATTGGAACAATGCAAAACCAAAGGCCAAAGCGCCGCGTTGCGCACCTTTCGGCAATGGCTCCGCAAAAACCTGACAACCAGGGATTAGCCAAAAACAAATCGGGCAGGCCGTTTTGCGACCTGCCCTTCAAAAGTTGCATTGATGAAAATGTTCAGCCTTTGCGCCGGATGTTCACGCCACCGTTGGTCGTGCGTGCGCGAATGGTCGGGCCGCCCGAACCCAGATTGACCGACAGTTCGCGTTTGATGTCGCCTTGCACCGTAATCGGAAAATCGAATTTCATCCCGCCGTTGACCGTCCCCGTTTCCAACCGCGCCGAGTATTTTTCCGGGATCACCATCTTCACGCCGCCATTGGTGGTGGTCACGTCCAGACCTTCACCGTCCCAGCGGCTGCCGCTGAGTTCTATGTCCAGACCGCCGTTGCGCGTCGTGCCTTTGACGTTGCCAGCCAGATTGCGCAGCTTGACGCCACCGTTGAGCGCGTCGAAATCAATCTGCCCGCGCACATCGGCAATGCTGATGCCGCCGTTGTGCGTTTTGAGCGACAGACTGGTGTTGCGCGGCACGAAGACTTCATAACTGACAGACCAGCCGTTGCGATTGCCCGGTTCCGGGCCTTCGGCGTGAACGCTCGCGCCTGTGACAACGCGAACCTGACCGACAATGACATCGGCCTCTTCTTTGGTATCAGCCCAGGCCTGGACTTTGGCGCGAATCAGCACGCCGCCTTGATCCCAGCCTTTGACCGAAACGCCGCCGTTTTTCTTGCCATCCACAGTCAGCGAACCCGTCGCCACCAGCGGTTGTTCGCGAATCGCGCAACTGCCGGCACGGTCGCCGTTGCGCCAGCCGTCTTCGCAACTCATCGCGCGTTCTTGCGCCGCCGCCGCCAGATTGATCGCGCACATCGCCGTCAACAGAACCAATAGATTCATCCAAAGCTTTTTGTTCATTGCTCTCTCCTTAAAATTGTAGGGCAACCTGCCGAGGT
>CAZRXE010001363.1:0-5726 GCA_964603695.1 uncultured Heliomicrobium sp. | reverse complement strand
TAAAGCCAGTGGCGTCAGTCACAGGTAACAATGGGGTTGATCGTCGGCAATCGCAATTCGGATGTCGCTCATAATGGTTTACTGTGTGGTTTGTTGAGAGTCGCTTATTTCCGAACCGTCGGATACTGAATGCCGAGTTGTTCCAGGTAGGTTTTGTATTTGGTCGAGTCGAAATAAAACTTCTTCAATTGCGGCGCGAACTGTTCCATCTTTTCCTTGTTCAGATCGAGCGCGGGTTGATCCGTGGGGTTAATCAGCGGCTGATACTTGATCTCTTTGGTTTGCACGTTGTTGAAGTAATCCCACGCCTGTTTAACCAGTTCCGGCTGCAACAGAAAATCGAGCGCCGTCAGCGCCTGCACCTTCGCGCCGGCGGTTGAACCTTTGTGAGCGATGGGCGTGGCCATCGCAATGGCGTTCGGCCAGGCGTGTCCCGGCAGATTCGGAATGTTCGCCGGAAAGCGCAAATAGACAGTCGGGCAATTCCACGAAATGTCGCCGATGTCGTCCGAACCACCACCCATCACCTGCTCTTTCGGCCCGTCCAGACCTTTGGCTTTCATCTTCAAACCTTCGACTTTCGCGCCGATTTCTTTTTGCAAGGCTTTGGCCAGCGTTTGATCGGCTTCACTCCATTCGGGCAGGCCAACGATTTCGATGTTTTTGGCCTGCGTTTCGGCCACCACTTTGTTGAAATGATTCGGCCACGCCGAACCGACTACGCGCTGCGTGACGGTTGTGTCGGTCATCAGCGTCGCCGCCTGCGCCATTTTGTTGCCGAGGTCATAAAGCTCCTTGATCTTCGGGTAATCCAGTTCGCGAAAGTAATACCAGACGGATGCTTCGGACGGCACGACGTTCGGCTGGTCGCCGCCGTTCGGAATGACGTAATGCGAACGCTGCTGCAGGCGCAGATGCTCGCGGCGGAAATTCCAGCCGATGTTCATCAATTCGACGGCATCCAGCGCCGACCGCCCGGACCAGGGCGCGCCGGCGGCATGCGCGGCTTTGCCGTGAAAGGAATATTGCACCGAGACCAATCCGCTGTTGCGTTCGGGCTGCCCCCAGTTCGTGGCGAAATCGCTGTCCACATGCGAACCGAGCGTGATGTCCACGTCCTTGAACAACCCCGCGCGAATGAAAAACGCCTTCGCGCCGACCAGTTCTTCAGCCACGCCGGGCAGGATTTTCAACGTACCGCTGAGTTTGTTTTTCTCCATCAACTGTTTCAGCACGATGGCGGCGGTGATGTTCACAGCCATGCCGGAGTTATGACCTTCGCCATGACCAGGCGCGTCGGCAACGATTGGATCGTGATAGGCCACGCCGGGCTTTTGCGAAGCGCGCGGGATGCAATCAATGTCGGTCATAAACGCTATGACGGGTTTGCCGCTGCCGTAAGTCGCCATCCACGCCGTGGGCATTCCGGCCACGCCGCGCTCCACCTTGAAGCCCTGTTTTTCCAGCACGCCGGTCAGGTACTTGCTGGTTTCGTACTCGTGAAAGCCTAGTTCGCTAAAGCTGAAAATCTGATCCACCATCTGCTGCGTGAAGGTTTGCAGCTTGGAGACTTCGCCGGCGGCCTCGCGCTTCAGGTTTTCGAGCTTGGATAATTCCTGCGTTTGAGCCGGTCGAATGGTCAGCAAAACGGCAAAGCACAACAGAAAAGACAGAGCGACTTTCTTCATAAAAACCTCCGGAGGGTTTGGACAAGTTAGGTTTGGATTGTTGCGGAAGAAACGCCGTCATCGTCTGCTGGCATTGATTTCCTGTCAAGCAGTTGGCGATGGCCGAGTTGCGCGAAATGCCCAGAATTGGTTTCGAGACAAGTCTTCCAGGCTGCGAAGCGTGCGGCAGCAATTCTCAGTTTGGCCGTGTACAGCGTACTGTTAGTCCGCTGTAGGCTTCGTGCTAGAGACGCCCGGGGCAAGAACTAAAGGAATTGCCTTGCCGGACTCTCAGCCGACCAATAGTCCGCTGTACAAACTGAGAATTGCTGATGCTGCGGGCTTGCCGGTGCTATCTGCCGGTGCTATCTGCCGGTGCTATCTGAACGTAATCGTGACGGGATTGGCTGTTTTGCCGTCCACCGTCAGGGAAATGGTCACTTCGCCGCGCCCGGCCAGGGCGCGCGGCAACGGCAAGTTGATTTGATCCAGGCCGGCGAAATCGCCTTGCGGCCCGGCGTACAACGCTTCGACCGGCAAACCGCCGACCAGCAAACCGACAGCGCCGAGCGAACTGCGTCCGCGAAAGCCCGTCCCGAACAACAGCAGAAAGACCTGTTCGGCAGGATCGGAAAGATCAATCGGCACGGAGACAGATTTACCCAGTGCGGCGTCGAAACGGCTGACGGCTTCATAACCAAGCGAGCCATCGGTACGGACTCGCAAGACGGTGGCGGCGGCCAGTCCTTGCCCAGAGGCGTTGGCGGTGAACAAGCCCGGCGCAACCGTGCCGATCATCGTGCGTCCTTCGGAAACCGCGCCGTCGCCGCTGCTGACAGTGAGCGTGGCAGTGCCCACGGCCAACCCTGACGGCATCAGGAAATTGACTTGCGAAGGCGCGACGAAAAACAGCGGAGCCAAGCCTTCCCTGCCCGCGCTGTCTTTGATCCTGACGCTGGTTCCGGCCAATTGCGTAGGCAGCGGCAATCCGTCGGCGACAGCCACCGCCGTGGCCAGATTCGCGCCGAAAGCGGCGGCGATGGTTTCGGCAGCCAGTGCCCCGCCCGTGAAACTGGCGGCGGAAACACCAGCGGCCGTTCGCGTCATAGTCACCGTGCCGCTGTTGAAAATCGCGGGCAAGACGGCGGCGGAAACGCTAGCCACTTCACTCGCCACCGGCTGGTCGCCGAAAGCGATCATCGTCGTAGCGGCATTGCCGTTGGCAGCCACCGCGAAATTCAAGCTCAGGATTTGCCGCGCCGCGCCCGCGAAGCTCTGCCCGGCGGGCAAGGCCAGCGCCACCCCCACGCGCCCTTCAGCCGCACGGAACGAATTGATGTGCAGCAACGCTCCGGCGGCATCGCGTCCAGGCGCGGCGGAAACAAAGCGCAGTTGCGCCGGATCGAACGTCAGGCTGAAACCGAAAGCGTTTTCATCGCCCAGCGCGTCGAGTTCGACCACAACCGCGCCGCTCTGTCCACGTTCGATGGCGGAAGGGGCGATGCGCACATTACGCAATTGCTGCGCGGTGGAATCGCTGGATCCCGGCAGAGCTTCGACCGTCAAAGCATTAGTCGGCGCAGTGGGCCCGCCCGCTGCCACCGCTGCATCCGCGCCGGCGGCGTAACGTCCGGCCTGCGCCCAATCGGAAACCGTCAACCGTCCGTCGCCGCGCGCGTCTCGCGGCGCGCAATCGGCGCGTTGGAATTCGCCGCCCGCCGCGGCGGTGTCCTGTCCGGCGACGAAGCGCCCGACTTGCACCCAATCGGTCACGGTCAGCAAGCCGTTGTTGCCGTTCGGTCGCGGCGCGACATCGGCTTCAAAGCCCTGCGTGATGGTGATTGTGCCGCCGGTGTAATTTGCGGGCAGAACGGCAGCGTTGACGCCGGCGATTTCACGAACAATCGGTTGGTCGCCGAAAGCGATTTGCGTTGTTGTTGGCGCGTTGGCCGCGACGGCAAAGCTGACATTGACAATCGCTCGCGTCCCAGCCGGAAACGCCTGCCCCGAAGGCAACGCCAACACCAGCCCCAGATTTCCCTGCGCGATTTGCAAAGTATTCGGATTGAGCGAAACGCCAGCCGCATCGCTGCCCGGTGCCGATTGCGGATTGCTGAGTACGGCGGGGTCATACGTCAAACTGAACCCAAGCGCGTTTTCATCGCCCTGCGCGACAAGTTCCATCACCACAGTGACGTTGCCGCCGGGCGAACCGCTGGCCGGCCTGACGCGCAAAGCTCTGTTGACGGGCGTTGAAGAACCGACCGTCACGCTGCCGTTGGAGGGCGTGGCCGCCGGCGTGCCGCCGTTGAACGTAAAGTTTTGCCAGGTCAACGCCGTCGTCTGCCCGGACTGCCCCACTATCTTGAACCGCAATCGCAGCAGGCTCCCCGAACCGGAAAGCGGCGCAGTGCCGAAAGCCGAAATCAGCAATCGCCCGGTCTGACTGGAATTGATGGTGATGCTCATCGAGCTGCTGACGGTTCCGGCAGTCTCGAAAACAGGCTCCAATGGCTGCAGAACGGCGGCGTTGAAGGTCAACGCCGCATCATAAGAAATCACTCCGCGTCCGCTTAAGTCGCCGACGCCGATTGGAACAATCAATTCCGTATTCGCTGCCCCGGAAACCTGGGGCAGCGAAACATTGATTGCAGTTTGAGCCTTGACCGGCGAAAACCGGATCATTGCCGGCAGCGCGGCCATCAGACACAGAATGCACAACAGAGTTCTTCTCGATTTCGCGCTCATCGTTGTTCCTCCCGTGTCGTTTGGCTGGAATTGATTTGCAGCATTCCGCGTCCGACCGGAACGCCGTCTCTGACAATCGTCACACTCGCGACGCCTGTGGCCGCGCCTGCGGGAAGCTGATAGTTGATTTGGAACGGCGAAACGAAAAGCATCGGCGCGCGCCATTCAAGGCCGGCAGCATCGCGCAACAGCACGCTCATCCCCGCCAGCCACTCCGCCGGGTTGCCCTCGGCCTCCGCTGTCGTGAACGCCAGGTGCCGGCCGAAGGCCGCTACGTATGCTCCGCCCGCCAATGCCGTGTCACGGTAGTTTTCCGCCGAGACGTTCTTGACGATCCCTTCGGCTGCACTCAGTTCGACGGATAGCGTGCCGTCGTTGAGCTGAAAATCGTTCCAGAACAGCAGCGGCACGTTGTCCAGTGCCTTCCGTGCGATGAAGTTGAGCCGGAGCAAATCGCCGCTGCCGGCCAGCACCGTCACGCCGAAGGCCGAGATGCGCAACCGTCCAGGCACGGCGTCGTTGACGACGACGGTCATGCCGTCGCTCAACGTTCCCCTTGTGAGGATGGCTGGCGCGCGCAATTGCAAGGCCTGCGCGTCATAAAAGATATCCAGGTCGAAAGAGGTCACATTCAAATCGCTCAGATCGCCGACCGCGATTGGAATGAACATGGGTTGCCCCGGAGCGGCCTTGACGCTCGGCACCCAGACTGGCAACGCGGGCTGCCCAATGCGGCTTGGAGAGGCGAGGTTGGCGGCTTCCGGGCCAACCAGGTTCGCTGATTGCGGACGCCAATCGCCCGACACGTCTCCGACAAGCACGGCGGTGAAATTCTGACCGGTTTGCTCGCCCGACACCGTAGAGTACTCGCGTTTGTCCGGGGTGAACTTCCACGTCCCGACTTTGCTTTGCGCGTTATTGATACCGACGGCGGACTGCGCGATGAGTGCGGCATCAAACCCGTTGACTTGCCCGTCGCCGTTCGCATCCCCCGCAACAAGGTTACAGCCGTTGAGCGGGTTCAAGTTGACGGCATGCTGGGCCACTCGTGCGGCGTCGAAGCCGTTGATGCCGCGCGGACGTCCATCACTGCCGAGTACGTCGTCGGTCTTGGACGGCATAACGGTATAGGGGCCGCCGGTCAGGTTGTTCAGCCGGTAAGCGCCCGCGCTGTCCGTCGTCGCTGTGGCGGTGGACGGGCCGGTGGCCGTCACCCTCACACCCGGAACTGCGACGGTCGCGTCGCTGCAATAAGTGACCGTACCCACAATCGCGCCGCTGCCGCCAACACACAGCCGCCCGCTCGATGGC
>CAZRXE010001362.1:0-2142 GCA_964603695.1 uncultured Heliomicrobium sp. | reverse complement strand
AGCCTGTGCGTAAGCGTTTGTCACGTGGATCGTCCGACTGACAGACCGCGCAAGTGCAACCGATCATCGGAATGCCGACGGAAGTTCCAGTGCCGAGAAAAGTGATTTGCATGGATCAATTGTTTGTCGTCCCGGCTTGCGATTGCGGGCCGGGACGACCACCTGTTTATCTTCGCATTGAAACGAACTGCGTTTGCAGGTCGGCCAGCAAATCCTCGAAAAAGCGCGCTTCGCCGCGCGTCAGATTGCCCTGAGTTTTTTCGTGCAGCATCACCAGTACGTCAATAGTTTCTTTGGCCGCACGCAAATCCACCTGACGGCGTCCGGTGGCCGGATGCTCCACCAGCCCAAGATAGACAAAAGCCGAAGATGCGATGTTCATCAAAAATTCAGTGAACATTGTTTGTTCGGGCATTTCGTTCGGATCGTCTTCGGGGTCGCGTTCCGGTCGTTCCGGTTCGGGGACGGCGGCGAATGCCTGCGGAGCTTCGGGCGGCGCGACGATTGGGGTGGGTTCGGGAATTGGCGCGTCTTCGCGCATGGTGCCGTCGGCATTGAACAGACGACGGTCTGTGACTTTGAAAGCTGACTGGTTCTCTTCAGCCATAAAAACTGATCTCACTCCTTGGAATTATCTGTGGGATTTGAAGCGGGAGTGTAGCATCGAGGGTTGCTGGTTGTCAGTTGCCCGTTGTCCGTGCTTGGTGGTTGGTTGCTGCGAACAATGCACAACTGACAACTGACCATTGACCACTGACTTTGGTTGTTGATTGCTGCGAACAACTGACAACTGACAACTGACTAACGCACTTCCACATTGTTGCTGGACAGCGTGACGGAAAGCGCGCGCTGCAATTCGGCGACGGCTTTGGTGTAATCGGTCAGCGCGCGCAGTTCGCGGCCACGCGCGGCGGACATGGCGTTCTGCCGGTCGAGTACGAAAAAGTTGGTGGATTGGCCGGCGTCGAATTTGCGCTGTTCGCTTTGGTATTGAAGCTCCGCGTTGATGCGCGAATTCGTTGCGGCTTCGACGCGGCGTTTAGCGGTTTCGACGGCTTGCAGCGCGTTGCGGACTTCGACCTGAATGGCCTGTTCAAGGCGTTCGCGCTGCACGTCAATCTGTTTGCCTTCGACCAAGGCGCGGCCCAGATTGGCTTTGGCCGTGCGGTTGTAAAGCGGCAGGTTGATGTTCAGCCCGACTCGCCAAACGCGAAAATCGTTTTTGAACATGTTGCCCAGGCTCTGGCCGTAACCGCCGAGCAGAAAGCCGGGAATCGGCGTTTGCGGCGTCGGCGGAATGATCGGAATCAGCGGCGACGGCGCGTTCGGCAATCCGTTGACGAAGCCGATCAATTGGTTGATCCGCGTGGTCGTCAGCAAACTGGATTCAGTGAAAAAATTGGTTCCGCCGCGTTCGGTTCCGGCCAGACCGACCGTGCCGTAGCTGGCGAAGAAATCCACCTGCGGCTTGGCCTGATCGCGCAGAAATTCCGTGTCAATCTTGTTAATTTCGCCGCGAAAGCGGAATTGCTCAAGCTCCGGGCGATTTTGCAGTGCCAGACGACCTGCGTCTTCCAGCGACAAACCGGCATTGGAATCAAGCTGCGGCTTTTCCACCGGCACGATCTCCGTCGCCCACATTTCGGTATTGCCGGGTTGCAGCATTAACGCCTTGAGCGAGTTTTCGGCGCGCTGAATGGCGTCGAGCGCGGCTTCGGCTTCGTCGTTGCGGCGTTCCAGTTCAACCCGCGCTGAGATGATGTCCGCCGGGGCGAGCGTTCCGGCGTCTACCAAACGTTGGTTGTGTTCCAGTTGCGTGCGCGCCAAATCCACGGATTCGCTTTTGATTTCGCGATCGCGGCGCGCAAAGACCAAATCCCAATACGCACGCTGCACTTGCGCAATGATTTCAATCGCGCGCTGGCGAAACTGGCTATCGGAAATGTCCAGTCGCTTTTTGGCGATTTTGATCTGGCGGCGTTGCGGATCAATCGCCCGGTTGCGAAAGATCGGCTGCGTGAAAGTGAAGTTCAGCGTGCTGGTGTATTGCGGATTGAGTTGGTTGAAAACGTTTTGCGTCGTGTCGCGCCGATTGTCGAACGTGCCCTGAAACAAGCCGCCCTGTTTGGTCATACGCTGCGA
>CAZRXE010001361.1:0-1534 GCA_964603695.1 uncultured Heliomicrobium sp. | reverse complement strand
TACAATCAAAGCCTGAGTGCTGCGCCCGCCGGCACTTATTCATTCGCAGTAACGGGCGGCGCATTGCCTGGGGGCTTGACGCTTTCCACCGGCGGAGCCTTGACCGGCACGCCGACGCAATCCGGCTCATTCAACTTCACTGTTACGGCCACAGGCTTTGGCGGAGCTTGCACTGGAACGCGAACTTACGCGATGACAGTTGCCTGCCCGATCATCGCAATCAGCCCATCCACATTGCCTGACGGCACGGTGGGCGCGGCTTACAACCACTCGCTGACCGGCGGCGCGCTGAGCGGGGCGTACACCTTCGCCGTCACCAGCGGCGCATTGCCGACGGGCGTGACTCTGAACGCAAACGGCACTTTCTCCGGCTCGCCGACCACCGCCACCGGCAGCCCATTCACTTTCACCGTCACGGCCACGCACACCGCGTCCGGTTGCACGGGCGGCCAGACTTACGTGGTCAACGTCGCTTGCCCAACCATTGCGCTCAGTACATTGCCGGGCGCGACGATTGGCGATGTGTACAGTCAAACGGTGACTGCCACGCCTGCCGGCAGTTACAGCTTTGCGGTGACAAACGGCGTCTTGCCGACGGGCTTGACGCTGGCGGCGAATGGCGCGCTGAGCGGCACCGCAACAGTCGTGGGCGTCTTCAACTTCACCATCACGGCCACTGGCGCGGGCGGCTGCACAGGCCAGCAGGGTTATTCGGTGACGATCTCTTCGCCTTACTGCGCGCCGACTCCCGCCAATCTGACCGGTTGGTGGAAGGCCGAGGGCAATCCCAGTGACGTGAACAATGCCAACAACGGCACATTGTCCGGCAGCGTCAGTTTTGCGTCGGGTAAAGTTGGCCAGGCGTTCAGCTTCAACGGCTCGAACGGCTATGTTCTGCTGCCCGGCAGTGCTTTTCCGACAGCGCAACCCGGCGGAGGCAATCTGCCCTTCACCTTTGAGCTATGGTTCAAAACCTCGTCCAGTGGCGTCATTATGGGTCAGGAAGACACCCTGCCTTACACTGGTCCGAATAATCTTCTTGCCAACATCTACGTGGGAACAAATGGCAAGCTCTACACCGAAATGTTCTGCTGTCAAATCCCAATCGCCAGCGCGGCGACCGTGAATGACAATGTGTTTCATCACGTCGCGGTGGTCTTCGACGGCACGAATGAACTGACCTATGTGGACGGGAGCTTGGACCATAGCGTCCCGTTCACGCAGACTGGCATCAGCACTTTCTTCTCCCTGGGCACGGGCAACGCCGCCGGGCGTCCCAACAGCGTCGGCGGCTGGTGGAATTTCACCGGCTTGATTGATGAACCGACGGTATACAGACGGGCGCTGACGGCCACGGAGATTCAATCCATCGTCTCCGCCGGCAGCCAGGGCAAGTGTGACACCTGCGTCGCGCCCCCCGCCAATCTGACCAGTTGGTGGAAGGCCGAGAACACCGCCGCCGACGCAACCAACACCAACAATGGCATGTTGCAAGGCAGCGCCACGTTCGCGGCCGGCAAGGTGGGCCAGGCTT
>CAZRXE010001360.1:0-6787 GCA_964603695.1 uncultured Heliomicrobium sp. | reverse complement strand
GATTCTGGCGCTGCTGGCCTATGGCGGAATTCTGGCTGCCGTGCGACGCTGGGGAAAGGCCGGCGCGGCCAGGACAGGAAGATGGTTGCTCGTTTCCGCCTCGTTCTTTGCGCTGTTTGCCACGGGATTGGTGATGACGGCGTCGCGCGCGGTAATTGCCGCCTGCCTGTGTGCGCTGTTGATTACGTCGCTAAGCGCGGGCCGCCGGGCGCTGATGATTGCCATTATCGTCACACTCACGCTGGGCGGACTGGGGGCTTATGTAATTACTTCCGTCCGCCAACAAATCACCGCCAGTTTCAACGACGACAGCGCAGCGCGAAGAATCGGCTACATGCAAGCCGGTTTGAAAGTCATTCCGCGACACCCGCTGCTGGGCGTCGGCATGGACTCGCACAAACGGCATTGGCGGGAGTGGGGTTTTCCCGGAGATTACATTACCCATACACATTCCACGCCGATTCAAATTGCGATGGAGCGCGGCCTGCTCGCTCTGGCCTGTTATCTATGGCTGATCGCCGCAACGCTGGCGCTGGCGCGGCGCAATTACCGACAGGCAAGAACAAACGGCGAGACGTTCAGCGAAAGCCTGATGCTCGGTGGATTCGGCGCGGTGATTGGCTTTTCGGCAAGCTCGCTTGCCAATTACAACTTCGGCGATTCCGAAGCCTTGATGCTATTGCTGTGCGTGATTGGGTTGATGGCAGTGCGTTCTGATGCGACGTAACGTCTAAAGCACGTCGTACTGCCGCATCGCAAGACAGTGGCTTGATCACGCCAGACTGATAGGCATCAATTAGGCGCAGGCTATCACGACGTAACGCCGCGAGGCGACGTTCGAGGCGTTGCTGCTACTGTTGTTCGAGGCTGCCACTGCAAGGGTCTATTCATTTTCGGCCACAGAGACCACCGAGAACACAGATATATTGGATTTTCTCCGTTTTCTGCGGTGCCATCTGTGGCTAAATCCGGAGAATGAATAGACCCTTGCCACTGCCGGGTTCCTGACGCAATTGATATTGCTCCAGTAAAAGCTGGTGATGGCGCAGCAACTCACTGACGCTTTGCCAAACTTGTTCTTCAATGGCCTCAGCCAACACCGTCCGGTTCGGGCAGGTTTTGGCACTGGCAGGCCGAGTTTTCTTCTGCGAGCACAAATAACTGCGTCGGCGTCTGTTCGCAACTGGTCCGTTCAAACTCCTCGACGACGATGTATCGATAAGCGAACTGTCGTGCGAGACGGTCCGGGGAAAGAATGAGGACGGTTTCCACTTCGCCCTGCGCCACGGCATCGCGCAGATGATACAGCGCGGGGCGATCCAGCCGTACTCCGCTGTAGCCGTTATCTTGATAGATGATAGATATGCTGCGGACTGATGTGAAAGTCGTGTTGCCGAGCATATTCTTGAATAGCGGCGATCTGCGAAGCGATGGTTTCGTGGAGTTTTTGTTTGAGGCTGGAAACGCGGGCGTAAAGCGCGGCAATTTTCATGATTGACCTCCGGTTCTGTTGTGCGTGGCAGTGATGGCACGCAGAGTTTCAGCTTGTGGTGGTGATTGAGAGTTGGTCTGCGGTGTGTGCTGACGGCGGGATTACTGTTCGAGCAGATCAATCACCAGTCGTAACCGGCGTTGCTGATCACGGAAAAAGATGGATTGAAGTGAATGCCTCAAAGAACTTTCGAAAGCCGACTGCCCGGAGGTGGAAAATTGGCTTGGTTAGATCAAATCTCAAGGAATGTACTTTTGTGACGTAACTACTAAAGTGACGCTACCCCAAACTGCTTGCCGGTTGCCGGATTCATCTAACGCGGGAAATATAGCCGGAAATACTTTTTACGATAATGCGGATTTCAATACAAAAAACGTCTCCATCTCGATATTTCCACTAATCCTACAGCTTCAATTGTAATCACCCAGTCAAAACTCTTAAAAGGCCGAGCGAATGGCTGCAACAAGCGTTTCAGATACTCCTACCTGAGTTTTCGCAATCGTTCCGCCGCCGCTTCCAGCGTTTCGTCTTTCTTGCAATAACAAAAGCGGACTTGCTGCGCGCCAAGTTTGGCGTCGCGGTAAAAGCTGCTGCCGGGCACAACTGCAACGCCGATGTCTTTGATCAGGTGTTGCGTGAACTTGATGTCGTCTTCAAAGCCAAATTCCGAAATGTCAGTGATGATGTAATACGCGCCGTCCGGTTTGAAGCATTTGAATCCTACCTCTTCCAGCACGCCCAACAGAAAATCCCGCCGTCGTTGATAGTCCGTTTGCAGATGGTCGTAGTACTCGCGCGGCAAGCTCATCGCGTAGACGCCGGCTTCCTGCAAGGGCGCGGCGGCACCGACGGTCAGAAAGTCATGCACCTGTCGAATGCCGTTGATCAGATCAGGCGATGCAATCGCATACCCGACGCGCCAGCCCGTCACCGAATAGGTTTTCGATAAACTATTGATCGTCACCGTCCGGTCGCGCATGTCATCGAGCGTGGCCATCGCCACGTGTTCAATGCCGCGCGCCGCGTCTGGGTACCAGATGTGTTCGTAAATCTCATCGGTTAACGCCAAGGCGTTGAATTCGATGCAGAGGTCGGCGATGAAGCGCAGTTCGTCGCGAGTGAAGACTTTGCCCGTTGGATTATGCGGCGTGGTGATGATGATGGCTTTGGTGCGCTCGTTGAAGGCTGCGCGCAATTCGTTGCGGTCAAAATGCCAGGTGGAATCGCTTTCGTTCGGCGGATGCAAAGTGACATAGCGCATCACGGAATCCGACAAAATCGCGTCCGGGCCGTAGTTTTCGTAATACGGCTCGAAGACTATCACTTCGTCGCCCGCGTTCATCACGGCCAGCATGGTGGCGATCATCGCTTCGGTCGAACCGCAGGTGACGACAACTTCGCGGTCGGGGTCAATGTCCAGGCCCAGATGCCATTTGGTTTTGGCGGCGATGGCGTCGCGAAAGCGTTTCGCGCCCCAGGTGACGGCGTATTGGTTGATGTCGGCTTCGATGGCTTCGCAAGCGGCGCGCTTGATGTCGGCGGGCGCGGGAAAATCCGGGAAGCCTTGAGACAGGTTGATTGCGCCGTAAAGATTGGCCTGCCGCGTCATTTCGCGGATGACGGATTCGGTGAAGCTTGAAGCTTTGCGCGAAATGCGCGGTGTCAGATTCATGATTTTTTCTTTTTCAGCGCCAGAACTTTTTCCAAGTCCTTGAGCGCGTGTTTGGCCGGCGAGTATTTGGGATCAACTTCGATTGTTTGCCTGAAACAATTCGCTGCTTGTTGATAACGCGATTCGGCGCGCAGCAGCAAGCCCAGGTTGAACAACGCCTCGTCAATCGGATGCGACGCCAGCCGAATCGCTTTGCGATAACACTGCTTGGCTTCGGCAAGGTTTCCCTGTTTGGCCAGACAACCGCCGAGGATGACCAAATTCAAGGTGTTGGGTTTATCTTCCTTGACCGTCCGGCGATACCATTTTTCGGCGCGGTTGAGGTCGCCTTTTTCGCGGTGCAGATGACCGATCAAGCCGCACACCGCGCCGATGTGATATTCCGGCGCAAGCCGCAGAGCGTTTTTCAGCACGGTGTCGGCTTCGGCGTACTGGCCCAGATCGGTCAGCGCATCGCCCATCACCGCCCAGCCGTAATGGTCTTCCGGGTAGTGCTTGGCGTAAATCCGGGCGTAATGCAGCAGGCAGGCGACTTCGTTGGTTTGCCGCAACAAAACCAGCTTTTTCCTGAACTCCGCCCGATTCATCGCATCCGCCCTCAGCGCGTCAGCCGCGAAACGACGCGATTGCCCGCGCCACGTTTGATTGTGCGTTTAACGAATTGTTCGACATCCGGGCGCAGCAACCATTTCGCGCCGTCCTGTTCAATCGCCCGCAGCGAACCGTTCGCAATGGCCAGTTCCAGGTTGGTGACGGGTACGTCGAATTCGCGGGCGGCGGCCTTGTAACTCATCAAATCCTTGCTGTCGTAAACACTCATTGGCTTGTCTCCTGATTGGCGTGGGACAGACTTCAGTCCGTCTACAATTTCGATAGGCTGAAGCCTGTCCCACGGTTTTCACTGTTTCGATTTTTCGGCTTCGGCAGTCAGTGCCGGAACGATTTCAAACAAATCGCCGACGATGCCGTAATCGGCGATTTCAAAAATCGGCGCTTCTTTGTCTTTGTTGATGGCGACGATGGTGCGCGCACCTTTCATGCCGACCAGGTGCTGAATTGCGCCGGAAATGCCCACGGCCAGATACATCTTTGGCGCGACGGTCTGTCCCGACGAACCGATTTGCCGATCCATCGGCAACCATTCGTTGTCGCAAATCGGACGCGAAGCCGCGATTTCCGCGCCCATCGCATCAGCCAGTTTTTTGACGATCTCGATGTTCTTTTGCTCTTTGATGCCGCGACCGACCGAAACAATCAGCGGTGCGGCGGTCAGGTCAACGGCTGCTTTGGCTTCCTTGAAGCGTTCTTCCGGCTTCTGGCGCACGACATCGGCGTCCAGATTCACCGCCAAGGCTTTGACCTCGGCCTGTCCGGCTTCGCATTCGTCGCCGCGAAAACTGCCAATCTGGAAACTGACGAAATGCGGTTTGTCGCCCACCGGCACGACATCCGCAGCCATCTTGCCCTGGAAAACCTGGCGCGTCAGCACCAATTCACTATTTTCAATTTTGTGACCTACGCAATCGCCAACCAGAGCGCGGCGCAAACTCGCTGCCAGCTTCGGCGCGAAATCACGAACTTCGTAAGTGTGGCTCATCAACACCAGTTCCGGCTGCAACTGCTCGATGATCTGTTTGAACGCCTGCGTGTAACCATCGGCGGTGTAGGACTTCAGCCAGTCACTTTCGACTGCGTAAACTGCGTCGAGTTTTTTCGCGGCGACTTCGGCGGCGGCGCTGCCGATGCCCTGCCCGAAAATCACTGCTGAGATTACCTGTCCGCTCTGCCCGCCGATCAATTGCGCGGCGCGGACGGCTTCGTAAGACGCTCTGTTGATTTTCCCGTCAACGTGTTCGATGAAAACTAGAATTCCTGACATAGTTCCTCCGGCTTAAAACACTCTCGCTTCGTTTTTCAGCTTGTCCATCAACTTTGCGGCGATTTCCGCCGGGCTGCCTTCGATGAATTGCGTCTGTTTGGATTTCTGCGGCACGTAAATGCGGCGAATCTGCTGCTTGGGCGCAAGCTCTTCGGCGGAAAGGCCAAGCGCGGCGGCAGTCAGCTTCTTAATTTCCTTTTTCTTGGCCGCCATGATTCCTTTCAGCGTGGCGTAACGCAGCGTGTTGATGCCCGATTGAATGGTCAAGACCGCCGGCGCAGGAAAGCTGACCCATTGGAAAAACCCGCTTTCCAGTTCGCGTTTGACGCGCAAGGTTCCGTCGTTGGCTTCCACGTCCATAACGATGGTCGCGTGCGGCACGCCCAGCAGTTCCGCCGCGATGACGCCGGTTTGCGCAAAACCGTGATCGTCCGATTGCAAACCGGTTAATAGCAAATCAAAGCCTTCCGCTTTGGCCGCTGCCGCGATTGCCGAAGCCGCGCCGAACGCGTCCAAATGATCCAGCGCCGCGTCTTCCAAATGCAGCCCGCGATCCGCGCCGCGCGCCAGCGCTTCCTTGATGACAGATTGCGCGCGCGCCGGGCCGAGCGAAAGCGCAATGACTTCGCCGCCGTGCTTTTCCTTCAATTGCAGCGCGGCTTCCAGCCCGTACTGATCGGATTCGTTGATCTCGTAAGTCAAATCGCGATCCTGAATCCAGTCCCCTTTTTCGTTGATGCGAAGAATCGAATCGTTCTTCGGCACTTGTTTCAGACAGACAATAATTTTCATAACGACTCCTGCCGCTGGTGTTGATTTCTCTTTAAATTGTTTGGGATTAAGACGTGAATCCGTATTGCTTGCGTGAATGACCGTTTTGAATGAACGCTCATTCAGTTGCCAATTTATACTTGATGAAACGTCGCCCGGCAACCGCCGATTTCGGTTTCCTATTTCGCGGATTTGAAAACCTGATCGGGGTCAATGCCCAGCTCCAACAGCTTGGCGGCCAACGCAGCAGCGCGTTCGGATTCTCGCTCGGCGCGTTCGGCTTCCCGCTCCGCGCGTTCGGTTTCTTGGTCGGCGCGTTCGGACTCAAGTGTGATTGTTTCCGCAGCCATGGGAATCAAAACGCCATCGGCATCTTGCCAGCGAAGCCAACGGTCATATTCGATCTTTCCGTAAGTTCCTGCCCACACCGTCAACCCAAGTCCGACCTTGGGAAAGAAGTTGTCGGGGCAGAACTGATAAACGCCATCGCGTAATTGGTAGGTGCGCAACACACTTTCGCTGAGAACCTGCAAGGGATCGAAAACCGTGTAGTACTCAACGCCGATATACTCATACCGGTGCAATTTCTCGGTGTCTTCGCTACCGGAGGTTGGAGAAACGATCTCGATTGCCACTTCGGGCACCTTACCGTAATCCCAAGTGAAGTAAGTCAAATCGCTCTTGGTCCGAAATCCGCGTGGCGGCTCCACGTCCATTGAAAGCATGACATCAGGAACGACGTAAGCGCCCTTGGCTGTGTAATACAAGCCAACATTGGCCAACGCCAAAAAGCTGCGCGGTGAGCCGGTCGCGGTCAAAGGCTTCCAGGAAAGGTTCAGAATTTCGGTCAACAAGTGCATTAAATGTACTGAGAGAATGTTGTCCACGGGCTGATTGTCCTCCGTTGGGAGTTGTTCGACGGCTTGGGCCAGACGGATGGCGGCGTCCGGCGGCAAATTGGGATAGGCGTCGG
>CAZRXE010001359.1:0-6301 GCA_964603695.1 uncultured Heliomicrobium sp. | reverse complement strand
TCGTCGGGTAGCCATAAATCAAACCGAAGTTCCCGAACAGGGTCAGTCCCGGCGGCAAGCTGCCCGAAGTCACGGCGTAGCTGTAGCTGCCTGCCGGAGAAGCCGCGACCGAATTGCTGTATAACTGTCCGGGCTGGCCGCTCGGCAAATCCGCCAATGTGATGGTCGGACAGTTGCCGTTGCCGATAGCGATTGAATATGCCTTGCTGCCGGAGCAACTACCGAAGCTGGTGGCCGTAATCGTGAAACTGAAAATGCCGTTTTGCGTCGGCACGCCGGTCAACGCGCCGGTTGAGGAATTCAGGATCAAGCCCGGAGGCAATGCGCCGTCCGTCACGTGGAAACGATAGCTGCCCCCAGCGGGTGCGGCTGAAATGTTTTGGTTGTAGGGTGCAGCTATCGAGCCGGAAGGCAAGCTCGCGGGACTCAAGCTGACGGTCGGGCAGTTGATTTGGAGCGTGTAGCTTTGTGTTGTGTAACAGCCGTTGGCGGATTGCGCCTTGATAACGAAGTTGTACGCCTCAACTACCGACGGCAGGCCGCTGATGACGCCGGTCGCCGAATTGAGCGTCAGTCCTGAAGGCAGACTGCCCTGACTCAGGCTGAACGTGTAATTGCCCGCAGGCGTCACCGAGATGCTTTGGTTATAAGCAACGCCGGCGGCGGCATTCGGCAATGACGCGGTATTCACCGCGATTGGCGCGCAGCCGATGGTCACTGCATAAGCGCGACTGGCGCTGCAAGCACCCGTGGCGGTGATGGTGAAATTGAAAGTTCCGCTGCCGGTCGGTGTACCGCTGATGACGCCGCTGCCGGCATTGAGCATTAAGCCCATCGGCAAAGCGCCGGAGGTGACGGCGAAAGAATAACCGCCGGCGGCGGGTGTGGTTGTGATCGTTTGCGTGTAAGCAGTGCCAACCACGCCACTCGGCAAAGTAGCCGGATCAACCGTCACGGTTCCGCAAGTGAGGTTCAGCGTGTACTGCCGTTCCCCCGTGCAGTTGTTGGCGCTGGTGGCGCGCACCGTGAAGCCGAAGTTGCCCACTGCGTTGGGCGTGCCGGTCAGCGCGCCTGTACTCGATAAACTCAAGCCGGTCGGCAATGCGCCCGCGCTGACACTGAAACTGTAATTGCCGCTTGCGCCTGTGGCCGTGATGGTTTGGTTGTAGGCCACGCCGAGTGTCGCCGCCGGCAGCGTGGCCGGATTGATGGTGATGGTTGGGCAAGTGACGTTGACGCTGTAGCTCGCGCTGCCCCGGCAATTGTTGGAGTCCGCCGCCGTGATGGTGAAGCTGGAAGCGCCGAGAACGGTCGGCGTGCCGGAAAGCAGTCCGCTGGGGCTGAGTTGTAAGCCCACCGGCAGCGCGCCGTTGCTGACAGTGAAATTGTAGACCCCAGCACTGCCGCCGCCGGTCAACTGCTGCGAATAAGCCACGCCTGATGTGGCGTTGGGCAGTGTCGCCGGATTGACGGTGATGGTTGGGCAAGTGACGGTTACCGTAAAAGTCGCACTGACAATTCCGTTAGTGCCCATTCCGCTGATGGTGATGGTGTGAGTTCCTGCCGGAGCCGCATTGCTGATGGAAACCACACCGGCGGCATTGACCGTGATGGTTCCCGTGAATGTGCCCTGGCTTTGCACGGCATAGCCGGAAAGGTTAGTCGCGGCGGTTGGCGCGTTGGTAATGCTTGCGCCGGAGCCTACCGCGACGCTGTTGTAGCTCAACGCCGGAACCGTGACCGCGCGACAGGCCGAGAATTCGGAAGTCTCCACCGGATTGTTTGAGTTATCCAGCCGGGTCGCCGTCGCGGTGATGACTTTGCCGACAGGAATGGCTTGGGCGACCGTGAAATTGATCGTCGCATCGCCATTGCCATTGGTCGTGACGTTTTGGAAACCGAGGAAGCTTTGGCCTTCGCCATTGCCGGAAGCGTTACAGGCATCGTTGACGAAAAACTCTATGCGAAAGCTGGTCGTCGCCAGCGAATTGAGCGTGCCCTGTATGTTCGTCGTAGCACCAGCGTTGGCCGCGCTGGTCGCAGAGGAAAGCACTGGGAAGTTTTGCAGGTTGTTTGGGCCGGTGTCGCCGTCCCCCGCATCGTTCGGTGTCACGCCATTGGAATCAAGATCAATGCCCAGGCCGGCAGTGTTGAAGATCGCATTGCCGAGGATGGCGTTGCTAGCCGCCGTCCCAATGATGCGGACGCCCAGATAGCCGCTACCGATGATGAGATTGCCTTCAATCGTGTTGTTGGACGCGGAGGTAATGTGAACCCCGGCGTCGGAATTGCCCAAAGCCGTCGTGCCGTCTACGGCCACGCCGATGTAATTGCCGCTGACTATATTTCCGGTCGCCGACGCCCCGGAAATGAATACCCCCGTCAGGTCGTTGCCGGAAATGATGTTGCGTTCGCCGGCGATTGTCCCGCCAATCGTGTTGTTGGGAATCTCGCGTATCACCACACCATGCTGCCCGTTGCCCAAATCTGTCAGACCGGCGACATCGGTGCCGATGTAATTGCATTGAACACGGTTGTTGCCGGCGGTTTCCAAATACAGCCCAATTGCAAACCGATTAATGACGAACCCCTTCACTGTGCTGTTGCCGCCTTGCAGCGTGAAGCCGAACGCATTGGCTCCGGCATTCGCGCCGTTCAATTCGATCTTCAGGCCGCCCGGCGTCGAGCAACCGGTGCCCGGTTGCGTCGTGGCATCCAGCACGACGGTGTGCGTAATGAACGGGAATTCTCTGGTGGGCGCAATCGTTTTCACGCCGCCGCCGGGGATATTGAAATTGATGGTAATCGCCGCGCACGCCGTCAGCGCGTTGGCTTCTTCAATGGCCGCGCGCAAGGTGCAAACGCCATTGCCTGTTGCCGTTTCGCAGACGCCATCGCCGGGCGCAACGTCCGAGCCATCGCCCTGATCATTCACCGTCAACGTGTCCACACAAGACGTTGAGGCGCTCGATACACCATTCCAAAAACCGCTTTCATAACCGAATGCGCCGCCGGTGGAGAAGCCGGCCAGGCTCTGGCCGCTGGTGCTTTGCAGTGCGAACACGCCGCCGCTGCTGTCGCCGCCGCCGCCCGCGACCACGCTTTGCGGCAACGTGAAGCTGCCGCTGGTTTGCACCGGAGCAGCGACGTGCGAGATCGCCGAGTTGCGTTTAGGTGCCGCCGCAGTCACAGCAGCGTTGTTGGCCAGCGCGCGTTGCACTATCCGAAGTGCTTCACCGTGCGCGAGCAAAAACAAAATGCTCAGGCACGCCAGGGAAGCGGCGATGGATTTGAAGCGATTGGAGAAGCGGTTCGGTTGATTCATGGTTATTCCGATCCTGTGAGTCAGCAGTTTCGTTCGCGCCACGGAGTGCAAAGGGGCGGCTTCCGGCGCAGGTCAAACCGGAAAAAATCCAGCCAGGAAATCGGGTGAAAAGAGCGACTGGGTCATTTGCCAAAATGTTTTGATTACAGCCGGCAGCAACGTCGGAAAGGACATTTGGACAACCATTGGCAATAACAACAGGGACACCGCTTGTTCAATGTTGCGTGAGTTGTGCGTGGTGGCTTTATTCATGTTTGGTGAACTCCTTGTTCGAGGTTTAGGCGCGTTTTTCAATCCGCCGCACCTCATGGCGCAAAGCGCGGAAAAACCGGCTCAGGTGCGGGCAGTTTTTTTCAAAAGACAGCCCGCACCGCATTCGCGCCAATCGGCAAGTGCCGGTTCAATGGTTCGTTGAACCCGATTGCCCGGCGTCTTGTTCCGCTTTAGGCAGCCGCGCCAGCACGGCGGCCAACTGGGCTTGGAGTTCGGCGAGTTGTTGTTGCTGGCTGTTTTGCTGTGCTTTGAGGGATACATTTTCGGCTTTGAGTCGCGCCATTCCACGCGCTGAAGCTTTTCCGCGTGGCGCAGTGGCCGTGACTGGCGCGGCAGGTGCGTGATAGCCGACTTGCAGCCACATCAAAAGTTTGCCGTCTTTGGCTTTGGCGGAGCTTTCCAGCGCGATGCCGATGATCTTGCCTGCGCCGGTGGCCTTCATGGCTTTGCCGGGTTCGGTCGCGCTGCTGGTCAGCGCATCGCCGACATTGATCGCGCCGTTTTCCACGGTGAACTTGACTGGCACGCGCCCGACGGCGGCGACGACGGTTTTGTCTTTGGTGATGAGTTGGTCGTTGGCTCCGGCCAGCTTGGTGTTGCCTTCGTCAAAGACAAGGCCCGGATTGGATGAGACGACGCCGACCAGATGCTCGTCATAAGCACGCTGCGCACGGCGCACGGTGGGGCGTTCGTGGTCTTTGGGAATGAGCGTGACGACATCGCCGGGTTCGGTTTGTTCTTTGGTGCGGAAGGTTTCGGCCAGGTCCTGATTACAGAAGCCACCCCAGGTGATGTCATTGCCGGCGCATTGGCCGCGGAAACCGCGATTCGCAATCACCCTGTCGCTACTACGAATCTCGCCTCCGGCGATTATCTGGCCTCCGGCAGTTATACCGCCAACCACACCTATATTTTGGGCGACGGAAAGGTTGCGATTGGATGTGATGTCTAGTCCAACATACAGCCCGCTGTTGGTCAGCGACATCAGTTGAGTGTTATTTAGGTACCAGACGAAATTGTTAGTTGCGCCAAAGTAGATGTCATTGGAACCATTCGTCGGGTTATGTCTAATAAAATTATTTCCGCTCCCCAGAGAAAATGTTCCCGGAATTCGCACGGCGTCACTGCCGTTGCTGCGACCGAGCGTGATGGTATTGCCGGCATCAACGGTGGCGCCCGCACCGATGGCCGTGGCGTAGGACAATCCGTCGCTGCTCACACTTGCGCCGCTGCCGAGCAATGTATTGTTGCTCCCGGTTAAGTTGCCCCCTCCCGCAGACTCGCCCACAAAGGTGTTATTCGTGCCTGTCGAATTGAGCAGCCCCGCTCGTCGGCCAAAGAACGCATTGTTGCTGCCACTGGTGTTACTCAACCCGACAGCGTGACCAAAGAACGCATTGTTTTGGCCCGTGTTGTTGAGGGCAGCGCCGACGCCGGCAAACAGGTTCTCGGTGCCGCCATTGCTCAGAACGCCGGCGCCATTGAGCCAAAACTGCGTGTTGGCATTGACCACGTTCGCGCCGAGCGTCCCGTTCGCGAAGCCGTCACCGCTGATGTAAAAGTTGGAGTTGGGTTGGAGCGTCGTCGAATTCTGAATGGCGTTGCCCGCGCCGCCGCCTGTGGCCGCAATCGTCAGCGTATTGCCCGAAGGCGTCAGCGTGACATTCGTACCTGCCGCCAGCGTGACGTTGCCCGATAATCCATTCACATTGTTGACCACCGGCCCGGTCACATATTGATTGGCGTCCACTCCGCCCAACTGTGTCGCATTGGTCGCCGTATCCGCCGATGCCGCATTCAAGGCGCGAATCGCATAAGGCGTGGCGCTCAGCGGTTGGCGTGGCGTCAGCACGGTGAACGCGCCAGTGCTCGCGCCGGGACGCACGCTGATTTGCAGCCAACGCGCCGCACCGTTGAAGGGCGTTGCACCAAAATCAAGCGTGACGCTGAAAACGCCGTTCGTCACCTGCACGTCATCGCGGGTCAGGGTTACGCCCTGCTGAGTGCCTGCGCTGACGGCGTCAAAGACCGCGAATTGCAAATCGTAAAGTCCATTGGCCGCCGCGCCGTTGTCGGTCAAGCGGCCTTGATGTGTGAAGGCGGTGCCTTGCGCAAAAGCTGATTGCGCCGCCGCACAGAGCAGCAGGCAGAGCGCGAAAGAAAGAGCGAGTGGATTGCGAGCGATTGTCTTTTTCATATTCGGCGTGTTCCTCGTTTGAAATCCGCGAAGCTTCTTCGCCTCGTCGCCCCTCATGGCGCAAAGCGCGGAAAAACCGGCTCACGCAGTGGCGCAATTTTTTTCGTGGGCGGCCTGACTCCCTGGCGGCGGTGCGATGCTGAACTAATCCTACGCGCGCGAGGAAATACTGGCTTATGAAAACAGCCCGAAGCATTACCGCGATATGAAAACGTAGTGGACACGGCCAAAGCGGAATGGAAGGTGGACGGGCGCGTGGAAGGCCGGGCGAAAGCTATCGAAGTGGCGCGCAAGGCTTTCTCAAAAACCTGTCGCTGAGCGACATCGCCGACCTGACTGGGTTGAGCGAGGAAGAAATCGAAGCCTTGCGATCATAGCCATTCTTCATTAAACGAGGCGGCGTGTCGTCGCATCCTGGTAGAGTGCGGTGATTTCGCTTTCGGCAGTCTGCACCGTGTTCTGTAGGGGATGTTCGTCGTTAGAAACAACTCCGATGCATGCATAAC
>CAZRXE010001358.1:0-7899 GCA_964603695.1 uncultured Heliomicrobium sp. | reverse complement strand
CCCTGGACGAAACCGCGCCGCAGCAACAAGCGACGGAAGAGTCTGAGGAAGCCAAGGAAAAAGCCCGCGCCGAAGCTTTCGCCAAACTGCCCTTTCTGGAACAGGCGCGGCATTACGCGCTGCAATACGAGGAAGATTTGCCGGACTTCACGGCCACGCAAA
The DNA here is from genome assembly GCA_964603695.1 of uncultured Heliomicrobium sp. Taxonomy (GTDB): domain Bacteria; phylum Acidobacteriota; class Blastocatellia; order RBC074; family RBC074; genus RBC074. Next base: position 7,737 of record CAZRXE010001358.1, on the reverse strand, counting down.
TCATCACCCGCTACGCCAAACGCCCCGGCGACAAGGATTGGAAGGAAGAAGACAAGCTGGAAATTGAATTGAGCTACAGCCTCAAGGGCGGCGAGAAATACAAACTCCTCAAAATCAATGACAAGCCGACGACCATGAAGTTCGAGAATCTGGCCGGCTCCACCTCCACGGGCGAATTCGGTTCCTTGCAGTCCGCAGCTTTCGAGCCGTCGTCCAGATCTGAATTCAAGGAAATACGCGAAGAGGTTTTTCGCAATTGCAAAACCAAAGTCTATGACTTCCGCGTGAAGAAAGCCTTTTCGCGAAACGTCATCACCGATGGAAACACCAAACAAACCATCACCACGGGCTATCAGGGAACAGTCTGGATTGATCTGGAAACCAAGCGCGCCTTGCGCATCGAACAGGCGCAGGAAGGAATGCCGACCACTTTCGCCGTCACGCTGGCTGAAACCGCCATCGAATACGACTGGATCAAAATCGCCAATCAACCTTACCTGCTGCCGATTCAGGCAGAAGTGTTGCTGGGGCGTGACCACGACCGTTATTACACGCGCAACGTCATCGAATTCAAAAATTATCGGAAGTTCGAGACCGACATTAAATTTCTGGACTCGGACAAATAAACTGGGTACGCATCGCCTCCGGCGTGCGTTCGCGACTCGAATGCTGGAAGTGATGCGTACTCAGGCTTGTCTTGACGCATACGTTACCGCGTGGTACTTCACTGCGCACTTCGCATTCATTATCAACACAGGAGAATTTCATCAGTGTTCCAAACTCCCGGCATTCGTTCGGTTGTCAGGTTGTTGGTTTGTCTGTTGTTGCTGTCGCCCGTCGCCGCCGCACAAAATTTTGAATTCCTGCCCGGCGCGAAATACGACCCGGCCATTCCCACGTTGAAACAAGTCACCGGCCACGACTTCGGCGAAAAGATCACCATGCATCACGAAGCCGAAAAGTATCTCTTCGCCTTGCAACAAGCCGCCGGCACGCGGATGAAAGTCGTCAAGTACGCAGAAAGCTGGGAAGGCCGCCCGCTTTACCTGATGGTCATCGGTTCGCCCGCGAACATTTCGCGGCTCGATCAAATCAAAGCCGGCATTCACAAACTGGCTGACGCGCGAGTGACTTCGCCGAACGAAGCGACGACGTTGATAAACTCGCTGCCTTCCAGCGTCTGGCTGATTTGCGGCGTTCACGGCAACGAAATTTCCAGCGTGGATTCGGCCTTGCTGACGGCTTATCACCTGTTGGCGGCGCGCGGCGACGAAGTGGCCGATGCGGCGATGAAAAATTCGCTGGTCTTGATTGATCCGATGCAAAACCCGGACGGGCGCGACCGTTTCATCAATTACTTTCGTCAGAACGTCGGACGCTTTCCCGACGCAGACCTGCAATCCGCCGAACACAACGAAGTCTGGCCGGGCGGACGCACGAATCATTACCTGTTTGATATGAACCGCGACTGGTTCACGCAATCGCAGCCGGAAACGCGCGGGCGCACCAAAACCTACCTGGAATGGTTTCCGCAAGTAGTCGCCGATCAGCACGAGATGGGCACGAACAGCAGCTTTTATTTTGCGCCGCCCGCCTTGCCGTGGAATCCGAATCTGACGAAAACCCAACTCGATTGGCTGTCGAAAATGGGACGCAACAACGCCGCCTGGTTCGACCGTTTCAAATTCGATTACTTCACGCGCGAAGGCTACGATTCGTTTTATCCCGGTTACGGCGAAGGCTGGCCGCTGTTTCACGGCTCCATCGGCATGACTTACGAACAGGCTTCGGTGCGCGGGTTGGTGGCCAAACGAGACGATGAAACCACTATGCTTTATCGCGATTCGGTGCATCATCATTTCATTGCCGCGCTGGCGACGATTGAAAGCACCGCCAAAAATCGCGCGGATTTGCTGCGCTTTTTTTACGATCACCGTCGCACTGCGTTGGAAGAAGGCAAGACCGAAGCCGTCAAGGAATTCATCATCACGCCGGGCAACGATCCGAACCGCGCCGCACGTTTGGCCGCGACGCTAATGATGTCCGGCATTGAAGTTCGCCGCGCTGACTCCGCTTTCAGCAATCCGAAAACGCGCGATTACAACGAAGGCCAATTGCAGCCGCGCGATTTCCCGGCGGGCAGCTTCATCGTTTCGTTGGCGCAACCGGCCAAGCGTCTGGCCAAAACCTTGCTCGACAAGCAAACCAATCAGGACAAGGAATTTCTGGACGAACAGCGCCGCCGCAACAAGCTGCGCCAAAACGAAGAGTTTTATGACGTGACCGGCTGGTCGCTGCCGTTTTTGTTTGATGTGCCTGTGTTTATGGCCGAACAGGCTTCGACCGCGCAGGCGACTTTGCTGAAAGAGTTGCCGAAACCCGCCGGACAAGTGCGCGGCGGGCAGGCCAAACTGGCGTATGTCATTGCCTGGGGCACGCAATCGGCGGCTTCGGCGCTGGCCGATCTGTTCCGGCAGGATGTGCGCGTTCACAGTTACGACAAGGCGTTCAAACTGAACGGCGTCAACTTTCCCGCCGGGACGCTGATCGTCAAACTGAAAGACAATCCTGCGAATTTGCACGAGCGGATGGTCAAGCTCGCCGCCGACCACGGCGTGGACGTGCATCCGACGGATACTTCGTGGGTGGAAGACGGGCCGAATTTCGGCAGTTCCAACGTCAACTTCCTGCCGCGTCCGCGCGTGGCGATTGCGTACAACGCGCCTGTTTCGGCCAATTCAGTCGGCTGGCTGCGGTATTTGATCGAGCAGCGGTACGGTTATCCGGTGACGACCATTCGCGCCGAACAATTGCGTGGCGCGGATTTGAGCCGTTACAACGTCTTGATCCTGCCGGACACTTTCGGCGGCTATTCGCAACAACTTGGCGAAGGCGCCGGCCTTCGCGAATGGGTGCAACGCGGTGGAACCTTGATCGGCATCGGCGGCGCAACCGCCTGGCTGGCCGATGAAAAAGTGAATCTGCTGGCAACCAAACGCGAGAAGCGCGAAAAGTCCGGCAGTCCAGCGACCGTTCAGGAGCGCACGGAAGCCAAAGACGCAGAAGCCAAAACGTCAACTGATCCGGTCGAAAAAGCCATTGAACCGACAGACGAATTTCCCAGCGCGACGCCGGGCGCGATTCTGCGCGTGAAGGTGGATCAATCGCACTGGCTGGGATTCGGTTACGGAGAAACGACGACCGTCATGATGGATAGCAACCGCATCTTTTCGCTGGTCAAACTGGATCGCGGCACGAACGTCGCGGTGTATTTGCCGGAAGACAAATTCTTCGCCAGCGGTTTTATGTTCGATGACGCACGCAAACAGATTCCGAACAAAGCTTACCTGATGCACGCCCGCGCCGGTCGCGGCAACGTCGTCGGCTTTGCCGAAGACCCGAACTATCGCGCGTTTATGGACGGCTTGAATGTGATGTTTTTGAACGCGGTCTTTTTTGGCCCCGGGCATTGATTCCTATGAAAACTCTCCTCCGAGAATTGCTCTTTCCGTTGATCGCCGTGCTGGCCGCTTTTGTCATCGGCGGTTTGGTGGTGCTGGCTATTGGCGACAATCCTTTCACCGTCTACCGGCTGATGATTTCCAGCGCGTTCGGTTTGTTCGACGCGAGTGGGAATTTCACCTGGGACAATTGGGGTTACACGCTCTTTAACGCCACACCGCTGATTTTCACGGGCCTAGCCGTTTCGCTGGCGTTCAAATGCGGACTGCTGAACATCGGCGCGGAAGGACAGTTAGTGGTTGGGGCTTTCGCGGCAGCCTGGGTGGGGCTGACGTTCAAGGGCTTGCCGGGCGTGGTGTTGATTCCGCTGGCGATGCTGGCTGCGATTGGGGCTGGCGGCGCGTGGGGCGCGGTTCCCGGATTGCTCAAAGCCAAGTTCGGTTCGCACGAAGTCATCAACACGATCATGCTCAACTTCATTGCGGTCGGGTTAATCAGCTACCTGACGCAAAGCCGTTACAAAGCGACGGGCGATCCGATTCTGCAAACCGTGCCGATTGCTGAACAGGCGCACATCGCCCGGTTTTCCACTTTGCTTGCGCCGTTGGGCATCAACTTTCCGCAGCGCATTCCGCTGAATCTGGCTTTCCTGATGGCGCTGCTGGCGTGTTTTCTGGTCTGGGTGTTTTTGTGGAAAACCAAATGGGGCTACGAAGTGCGCGCGGTGGGCATGAATCCGTCGGCGGCGGAATACGGCGGCATCAGTGTGCAACGGCAGATCGTGCTGGCAATGGCGCTGTCCGGTGCGCTGGCCGGAATGGTCGGCATCAATGAAGTTTTAGGTTACCGGTATCGTTATTACCACGACTTTTCGCCTGGCTACGGATTTACGGGCATCGCCGTGGCGTTGTTGGGGCGGAATCATCCAGTTGGAATCGTATTGGCGGCAGTGCTGTTCGGCGCGCTGATTCGCGGCGGATTGTTCGTGGACATCTTTACGGATCACGTCTCGAAAGACCTTGTGCAGGTGTTGCAAGGCATCATCATTCTGTTTGTGGCAATGGAATGGATGTTTCGTCGGGGATTAGGTCGCTTCATTCCTGGTTTGAAAAAAGCTGTTGCGTGATAAGCGCAGAAAGGACGACGTATGACACGAAAAATCTGGTTGAGTATTTCGCCGGTGCTGCTGGTGTTGTTGGCTGTGGCGAACCGGCAAGGGGTCGCGAGCCAGAGTGCGGATAAAGTCTTCGAACGCATCGCCCGCGTGGAAAAAGGCTTGTTGCCCGCCGTCGTCATTAAAGGGCAGCCCGGCGCAATGACGATTGCCGATCGCCTGGCGTATTACAAAGTGCCGGGCGTCAGTGTGGCGGTCATCAATGATGGCAAGCTGGAATGGTCGAAAGGCTACGGCGTGACCGAAGCGGGCGGCACCACGCCGGTGAAGCCCGAAACAATGTTTCAAGCCGCTTCGATCAGCAAGCCAGTGGCGGCGACGGGAATGCTGGCGCTGGTCGAGCAGGGAAAACTCAGTTTGGATGAAGACGTCAACCTCAAGCTGAAATCCTGGAGAGTGCCGGAAAATGAATTCACCAAAGAGCAAAAGGTCACTTTGCGGCGGCTGGCCAGTCACAGCGCCGGGCTGACGGTTCATGGCTTTCGCGGATACGCCGCCGATGAACCCGTGCCAACGGCTGTGCAATTACTTGACGGCCAGAAACCCGCCAACTCCGCGCCGGTGCGCGTGAACGTGTTGCCGGGTAGTTTGTGGCGCTATTCGGGTGGCGGCATCACGGTGATGCAACTGTTGATGGGCGATGTCACCGGCAAAGCCTTTCCCGCGCTGATGCGCGAATCGGTGCTGGACAAAATTGGCATGAAAAACAGCACCTACGAACAGCCCTTGCCGGCGGAGTACGCTTTGCGCGCGGCCACGGGCCATCGCAGTAATGGTCAAGCCATCAAGGGCAAATGGCACACTTACCCGGAAATGGCCGCTGCCGGTTTATGGACGACGCCCAGCGACCTGGCCAAATTCGCCGTCGAAATCCAGCAAGCCAACGCGGGCAAATCCGCCAAAGTTTTGTCGCAGGCGATGGTTAAACAACTGCTGACCAAACAATCCGGCGATTACGGTTTGGGAGTCGCCGTCGGCGGCGAAGGCGCTGCCCGGACGTTCAGTCACGGCGGATCGAACGAAGGCTTCAAGTGCATGCTTTTCGCTTATGTTGAAGCCGGGCAAGGCGCAGTGGTGATGACCAACGGCGATCAAGGCGGTCAGTTGGCCAATGAAATCCTGCGCGGCATTGCCCGCGAATACGGCTGGCCGGATTTCAAACCCGCCGAACGCACACTGGCCAAAGTGAATCCGGAAGTCTTCAACGCCTACGTCGGCGAATATGACACCGCCAACGGCAAACTGACGATCACGGTCGAAAACGGCAGGCTTTTTTTTCAGCCGCCGGGTGGGCAAAAGCTGGATCTTTTTCCTGCCTCGGAAACTGAATACTTTCTGGTGACGGACAACCTCAACATTGTTTTCGTTCGAGACGAAAAAGGAGTGGTGACCGGGTTGAAAGCGAATTTTTTTGGCAGCAACCGAATTTTAGAAGGCAAGAAGGTCAAGTAGAGGAACTCGCCATGTCTGAAATCTTCAAGAAGATGAATTTGAAAGAGCAGACGGAGATCGTCGTGCTCAATGCGCCGGAAAGCTTCGAGTCGGAATTGGCCGCGCTGGCGGGCGTCAAGGTGCTGCGCGATTTGAAATCCGCCAAAGCCGTTTCGTTCGCGCTCGCCTTTGTCGTCAAACAGGCCGAAGTGGACAAGCTCTCCGCCGCCATTGCCAAGCGCACAGAGGGCGACGCGCTCATCTGGTTCGCTTATCCGAAAGGCACGTCGAAAAAATACAAGTGCGAATTCAATCGCGATACTGGCTGGGCGGCGCTCGGCGAACTTGGGTTTGAAACCGTGCGGATGGTGGCGATTGACGAGGATTGGTCGGCAATGCGCTTCCGCCGCGTCGAATTCATCAAAACCATGAATCGCGAAAACAATCGCGCGATTTCCCCGCAGGGCAAAGCCAAACTGACCAAAAACTGACGGTGTGCTTCCAGGCTGTGAACTTATGCTGCGAAACATTTTCAACTACACGCTGATTGCTTCGACTATTCGATTGTCCACGCCGTTGATTCTGGCCGCGCTGGGCGGCCTTTATTCTGAACGCAGCGGAGTCATCAACATCGCTCTGGAAGGGATGATGCTGGCGGGCGCGTTCACGGCGGCAGCGGTGACTGTGTTTACGCACAGTTCGCTGGTCGGCGTGCTGGCGGCAGTGTTGGCCGGCGTGTTGGTGGCATCGCTGCACGCGGTGGCGACCATCAATTATCGTGCGGATCAAGTCGTCAGTGGAACGGCGATCAACATTTTGTTTCTGGGCGTTCCGGCGCTGCTTTCGGGAGCGTTGTTTGAATCCACGGGCGCGACGCGGCAATTGTCCAAAGACGAAGTCCTGCCGGATGTGGGGCTCTTCAATCCCGAAAGCTTTCCGATGTTGGCTTCGGTCTTCAATCAAAAGCCGGTTGTTTATCTGGCGCTCCTGGCGGTGGCGGTTTCGGTTTACGTGCTGTACCGGACGCCGTTCGGATTGCGATTGCGCGCGGTGGGCGAAAACCCCGAAGCGGCGGATACGGCGGGCGTCAACGTAGTGCGGATGCGTTATGCGGGCGTGCTGATTTCCGGCGCGTTGGCGGCGCTGGGCGGCGCTTACCTGTCCATCGGGCAGAGTTCGCAATTCACCCGCAACATGACCGCCGGGCGCGGATTCATTGCGTTGGCGGCGTTGATCTTCGGCAAATGGCATCCGGTCGGCGCGCTGCTGGCCTGTTTGCTGTTCGGTTTGGCTGAAGCGGTTTCGATTCGTATGCAAGGCACGGTCAATATTCCCAACCAATTCATTTTGATGATTCCTTACGTGCTGACCATCGTCATGCTGGCTGGATTGATCCGCCGTGCGGATCCGCCGAAGGCTTTGGGTGTAGCTTATGCCAAAGAATAGCAATGGAAACTGCAACCTCACCAAACGAGATCAACAATCCGCACGATGCATATTTCAAGAGTCTGTTGGGACATCGCGCATTGGCCGAAGAGTTTTTGCTTTATTACCTGCCTGGGGAAATTACGGAGCATTTGGAATTGTCTACTCTGGAGCGGGTCGAAGATTCTTTTGTCAGTGCTGAGTTGCGCCGTTACTTTTCCGATTTGATTTACAGGCTCAAGGCC
>CAZRXE010001357.1:0-1557 GCA_964603695.1 uncultured Heliomicrobium sp. | reverse complement strand
GTCAGCCGAAACAAGCCGCGCTTTACTTCGGCGGAAATAGTGTTTGAGAATGCTCGCCTCCCCAGCAATTTTCCCAAAGGAGTTTACGCAGTGGCTGAATTCAACGATCCGAAAGTGATTGAAACCATCTTGAACGAATGTCGCACGATTGCGGTTGTTGGCTTGTCATCGAATCCGATGCGGGCCAGTTACAACGTTGCACGCTATCTGCAACGACAGGGCTATCGAATTATTCCCGTCAATCCAAACGAAACCGAAGTGTTGGGCGAACCTGCGTTTCCGACTTTAGCTGATGTGCCGGACAAATTTGATTTGGTTGACATCTTCCGGCGGTCTGAGGACGCGGGCGAGTTTGTAGACGAAGCGATTCGGCTGGGGACGCGGGCCGTCTGGTTGCAGGATGGCGTAATTGACGAGGCCGCAGCACAACGCGCGGCCAATGCCGGGCTGCTGGTGGTGATGAACAATTGCATTCTGTGCGAACACGCCTGGCGGAATTAGGCGTTACCGCATTCCAGATGTGACAAAGGCGGCTTCAGAGTGATCTGAAGCCGCCTTTGTCACATCTGACACGGGGTGAAGAAAATTTAGAGTCTGCCGACCGACAGGTAATTGAGCGGATTGACCGGGCGGTCGTGCAGGCGAACTTCGTAATGGCAGTGCGGCGCGGTGGAACGTCCCGTGCTGCCAACTGCGCCGATCTGTTTGCCGCGCGTGACTTGCTGGCCGACTTGTACGTCAATCCGCGACATGTGGCCGTAGCGAGTGGTCACGCCGTAGCCGTGGTCAATCACCACAACGTTGCCGTAACCGCCGAATATGCCGGCAAAAATGACAATACCGTCCGCCGTGGATTGAATCGCCGTGCCGTGATTGGTGGCGATGTCCAAACCGGCGTGGTTTTCCGTGCCGCCGCCGCCGAAGGGATTATTTCGATAACCAAAACCATCCGTGATGTATCCGCGCACGGGCCAGCCGCTTGGCGTCGAAGAAAGCTGTACCTGGTTTTTATCGAAGACATCTTTGATCTGCCGCAACTCGCTTTCCAGCGCGGCGGTCATGCGTTCAATGTCGGTCATACTGGCGTCGCCGCTTGGGCCGCCCTGACCGATCACATTTTTGCTGATGTCGTTTTGGCGATTGATACCGGAAGTCGCCGCCAGTTGGCGTTGCGTGGTGTCGAGCGCGGCCAGACGGCTGACCACCATGCTTTTCTGATTTTTGACTTCCTGATTTTCGGCTTGCAGGTCGCGGACTTTTTGCTGCATCAGATTCAGTCTGGCGACGACCACTGCGTGTTCGGCCAATCGGTAAGCGCCGTAAGCAACTGTCAGCAAGCCGACGAAGGCGAATCCAAGAATGGCATACAGGACGTTATGTGGAATGTTGATCTTGCGAAGCGTTGATTTAGCGGTAGGGGCAAAAACAAAGGTATAAAAACGTTTGTCTTCTTTCATCTCGATATAAACTCCTTAGCTCTCCGGACAAAATTCGTCACAAAAATCATCCGGGAGTGTGGGGAAGCCGCACTGCACAGGGCATTAGAACTTATCAGCG
>CAZRXE010001356.1:0-2079 GCA_964603695.1 uncultured Heliomicrobium sp. | reverse complement strand
GGGTAATTCAGCATTGTCACTTTCCTGTGAACAAGTCTCTGCCGATTTTCAAATTCGCTAGCACTTTGCTAAGGGAATCTGGTGTGATCTTACCTTTGAACTGATGCCATGCCTTTATCACACCTCTCTTACCAAGATATCCGCGGCAGACTTTTTCGAGTTCATCTATTTTCACCATATCATTTTGCCATTGCGGACGTTCGCGGTTTTGCAGCACTTGATCGCATAGAATTTGCAGCTTGAGCGGATGTGGGTCGAGCCACGAAGTGATAAATCGAAGCTCGTCTTCCGTAAAATTGACAAGCGGGTGATGGAGTGCCAAGAACTGCAAGGCTTCTTCTTCTGTGAAATCGCCAAGCTCGGTTATGCCGAACACGTTGTAAAACCGTGAGGTTAGCTTGTTTTCATCCTCATAGCTCTCCAACGTCCTACGCGAAGCCGTAACCATCGCCAGCCTCCGATGGTTGACCATTGTGCGCATGTGCTTAAAAAAGACATCGTTAAATTCCGCCGGGTTATCAAACAGACTCTCGAATTCATCCAGACACAGCACAAGGCGCTCACCCGCGTCAGTCCGCGCCTTGATCGCCTGATCGAAGGCCGTCAGGTTGCGGCTCGGTTTGTTATCGTCTTTGATCGTGTCGGTTGGGCATTGGACGGCTTCGAGTACGGTGCGCAAAAAATCCACGACGGTTTGCGCGGCGGCATCGGCTAGTTCGACGTAAACAAACCGGAAACCCGCTTCGCCCATCTCTTCACTCAACCGTGCCGCGCCCGTCTGGTGCAGGTGATAGAGCAACGAAGACTTGCCGATGCGCCGCTCGCCTACGACCGAACAGCTTTGCAGCGACCGCAGCCGCGTCAGCAGGAACTGCAACTCCGCCGTGCGCCCGACAAACTCCGCCGGGTTTTGAATCATGCTGCCGATGGTGAAGGGATTGTGCATCGTCGTGTCGAATATTCGTCGTTCAATAAACCGGCGGCAGTTCGTCACGCCGCCGTCTTTCGAAATGGCTTTCTGCCAGGCCTGCCGCACGAGCGTTTCCGGTGGGCGGATGCAATGCCGCGAGATCAGGCAAGTCAGGCGGAAAACCAAGCCAGTCGAGCAACACGCCCTCTTCCGCCGTCTCAAGCAAGTTGAGCAAGCGGCGGCGGAAATCAACCCGCGCGGGGCGATTGAGACGGCACAGATCAATGAACTGCGCGCCTTCAATCGTTACGGCTTCAGCCACGCCGGCGCGGGTGATGTGCAGGTGGTTTCCTAGCGATTCGCGCGTCGGATCGAATGGCAGCGCGAGGTTGCGCCGCACGGCGTTGCAGGCACAACAAACATAAAACAAGTTGTCGTAAGCGCAGCGCAATGCAGGAGCGACCGATTGCGCGATGTAATGCTCTACGCTGAAGCCTTCGTGGCCGGTTGGAAACCAGCGTTCGCGGGTCAGGCAATACAAGCAGCGAAAAGCGAACTCATCACGCAGCCACGGTTTGAAAGAAGTGTAATCAACATATCCGCTCGGTGCGTGTCGGCGTGCCGTTGGCAGCGGGTAAGCAAAGGTTGTAGCAACGGCGGCTTGCAATAATTCACTCATTGGCGTGAGCGGGTTGTGCAACTGACGCTTCATACGAAGCCAGCCGCCGGCTGAGTTGTTGATCCCAAGGCTCCAGCATTTTGTCTACGGCATCCTGAAGCCTGGCCAGTTCGTTCTCTTCAGCTTCATTTAACCCACTGGTGTAACGCTGCCTAATCAACTCGCCGCGTCGTTCATTAAGCGTCGTCCAGGTCTGGAATTCCTGCGGGTCTTCGGCGACTTGCCCCAACACGGTTAGCGTCCATTGTTCGAGCGAGAGTTGGCGGTGCGGCGTCAGGAGCGGAGCGTCGTCCGAGCCGCTGGCGCGCATATTGGTGAGGGCCTTCTTTTTGCAAGGGTTGACCACCAGGCTGGTGTCGCGAGAGGCCTCTCCCACGATCATGCCGCCGTAAACCTGTGTGTTGGGGCCCACGAACAAGGCCCCGCGTTCTTGCGTGCTTTCAATGGCGTAGGCGGTGGTGGTGCCCGATTCCAGCGCGATCAAAACGCC
>CAZRXE010001355.1:0-3642 GCA_964603695.1 uncultured Heliomicrobium sp. | reverse complement strand
GCCAAAGACATCGAAGGCGAACTTGTGACGCCGACCGGCGCGGCGATTATCGCCACGCTGGCCGCCGGTTACGGCAATCTGCCGGCGATGAAAATCGAGCGCACAGGTTACGGCGCGGGAACGCGAAGCTATCCGAAGTTTCCCAACGTGTTGCGCGCCATTTTGGGCGAAGCGGAAGCCGCGTCCGCAGACGGCACGCCGACCGCGGTCACCGTCATTGAAGCCAACATTGACGATTTGAATGCGCAGGTGTTCGGTCATTTGATGGAAAAGGCTTTGGCGATGGGCGCGCTCGACGTGTTTTTCACGCCGGTGCAGATGAAGAAAAACCGGCCCGGCGTGCTGGTGACGTTGCTGTGCCGTCCCGAAGACCGCGCGCGGATGACAGAATTGCTCTTTCGCGAAACGACAACGCTCGGCGTGCGCCATCGCAACGAACAACGCGTTGTGTTGCGGCGTGAACAGGTGGCGGTGGAAACGGCCTTTGGTGCGATTCGGCTGAAAGTCGCCCGCGACGAATCCGGCCAATTGATGAACTTCGCGCCGGAATTCGAGGATTGCCGCGACGCGGCGCAGCGTCACGAAGCAGCCGTCCGCGACGTGCAGACGGCTGCATTGCAGGCTTATGCCGATTTGAAAAGTTGAGTGTGAAGTAGTCGGGCAAAAATTTGTCGGCAATCTCATTTTCCATTTTGGATTTGTCATTTGTCATTGCCCGAAACCGGTGCTGACCTAATGAAAAATGACAATTGAAAAATGACAAATGGAAAATGAAAAACAGCGATTATCCTGTGGAATTTTTGCCCATCTGCTTAGAGCAGCGCCAGGCGTCCGGCTTCGGGCGACTGGCTGTTGTGGGAATAGGTTTGCAACAGCAAACGCATTTCGGCGCGGTTGCAGGCCATGGCGCGGAAGGTGGGGAGGACGCCCGCCAAGTCCAGGTTTTCTTGAAGTCTGGTCGAATCAACCAGCAACGGAATGGAAGCGTAGCGAGGGTTGTTGCGCAAAGCGGAAAGAATCGGACGGATTTGTCCCGATCCCACATCCACCACGGCCAGATCGTAATGTTTTCGGCTGGCGGCGCGAAGCTCGCTGGAACAGGAAACATCGGTGATTTCAAAATCCCCGGCGCTGATTCCGCTTTTAATCTCCAGCAGGCGCTCGGCTGAATCTGTGATGAGCAACAAACGAGTTTTAGGAGCAGGGATGGGACGAAATGGTGAGTTGTAGCTGACGCTAGGTGCTAGCATTTTGTGGACTCCTTTGCTTCCCCGTTGGTGGGGACAGTAATTCGCGAAGGCGTTGGTGTTGAACCGAAATACAAAGTTGTTGGATTGCGTTCCCAGATACGCAATGGGAAATCAATCCAGTTCTCTTTCCTGATTTTTCTTTTTGTCGAACCGCCTGTTTTTGCACTACCAACAGCACCGGCTACATCCACAGGCAACCGAGTAATATTCCCAGGCCGGTTTGAAAAACTTACATACCCGCTGCTTGTTGCATGCATGGGCGTTTGCTATAGTCCGCGCCACTACGAACCGAGCGGTAACACCTTATAAAACTGGCACATGAAGACAAAAAGAACTTTCCAGGATCTGGTTGAAATGATGGCGCGGCTGCGCGCGCCGGATGGTTGCCCGTGGGATCAAGAGCAAACCTATGCAACACTTGGGCCAATGCTGATTGAAGAGGCTTATGAGGTAATCGAAGCCGCTGAAGCAGCCGATTGGGCGGAATTGCGCGACGAGTTGGGCGATTTGCTCTTTCAGATTGTGTTTTACAGTCAGATCGCCGCCGAGGCTGGGCACTTCGACATTCAAGACGCGATCACGCGCGTTCACGAAAAGATGACCCGCCGCCATCCGCACGTTTTCGGCGAACAAACTGTTGAATCTACCGCCGAAGTGCTGGCCAATTGGGAAGCCATCAAATCCGCCGAACGTCGGGAAGCGGGCAAAGCGGAGAAAAAACAATCCATGCTCGACGGAACTTCGTCGAAGCTGCCCGCTTTGCTGGAAGCTTTTCAACTGACCACCAAAGCCGCGCGCGTCGGTTTTGACTGGCAACAAGGCGAAGACATTTTCGACAAGTTGGAAGAAGAACTTGCCGAATTGCGCGCCGAATTCAACCGTCCCGACCGCGACCCGGAAGCCATTGCCGGAGAAATCGGCGATGTGCTGTTTGTCATCACCAATCTGGCGCGCTGGCACAACCTGGAACCGGAAAGTGCGCTGAAAGCCACCAATCGCAAATTCCGCCGTCGCTTCGCTCACATCGAAACCCGTTTGGAAGAGCAGGGCAAACAATGGAGCGAAGTGACGCTGGCGGAAATGGACGCGCACTGGGACGAAGCCAAGAAAATCGAGCGGGGCGAATAATTACAAATGCCGATCCGAGTTACGACAATTTTGCTGTGCTGTTTGGTTGCGCTGGCGTCGGTGCATCGCGGTCAGGACAGCAAGACTTCGGAAATGCTTGCGCCGGGCGTTGAACATGTTTTGCTCCGGCGCGGAGACTTCAGCGAAACGGCGCGCGGCGACCGCTGGACGATTCACGCGCTGATTGTGGACGACAAACTCGCGCGGTTGAAACTGGCGCAGGCGATGGACGAGGTGGCGGGTGCGGAAACCGTCAGTTCGATGGCCGTGCGGCACGGAGCATTGGCGGCAATCAACGGCGGTTACTTTCGCACCACGGGCGTGGCACGCGGCGAGCCGGTCGGTGCGTTGACCATCAACGGCAAACTGCTGAGCGAGCCGGTTCGCAATCGCGCGGCGCTTGCCTTGCGAGACGAAGGCGGCAATCTTCGCGCAGCCGTCGCGCATTTCAGTTCTAAGACGGAATTGCGCGTCAACGGAACCGCCAAGCGCGCCGTCAACGGCATCAACCGGCCCCGCGAGCTGCACGAATTGATCGTCTTCACGCCGGAATTTCACCGCACGACGTTGACCGAAGCCGACGGCATTGAATTTGTGGTTGAACGCAATCGCGTGCTGGCCGTGTTTGATAACGCAGGCAGCCGATTGATCCCGCCCGGCGGCTGGGTGATTTCCGCCACGGGCGAATCGCGCAATTGGGCGCGAACGCATCTGCGGCGCGGCGCACGCGTCGAACTCTCAACCGAAACCAAGTCCGAACCGCCGCTTTCCTTCACGCCGGACTTTGTTTTGGGCGGCGGTCCGCAATTGATCGCGTCCGGCAAACAAGTCTTCGCCATCGAAGCCGAACGTTACAGCGAATCGCTTTACCGCCAACGCCATCCGCGCACGGCTATCGGCTGGCGCGCCGACGGCAAGCTGATTCTGGTTGTGGTTGATGGCCGTCAAACGCAAAGCGTCGGCATGACGATGGTGGAACTCGCCGGGTTGATGCTGGAACTCGGCTGCGTGGAAGCGATGAATCTGGACGGCGGCGGTTCGACAGCGATGGTCGTCAAAAACAAAGTCGTCAATCGTCCGTCGGACGCCACCGGCGAACGCGCGGTCAGCGACGCGCTGATGGTTTTTCCGCGCTGAAGATAGACAGGATTTTCAGGATGTCACGAGCATGAATTGGTAAAACAGGAAAATCCTTTTCGGTGTTCAGTGCCCAATGCCTGATTCCTGTTCATCCTGAAAAAAATCCTGTCAATCCTGTCTATGC